>CALIWP010000145.1 GCA_938046705.1 uncultured Campylobacter sp.
TTGTTGGTGTTTGTGATTGCGAGTAGTTTGTCTATGGCTTGTGCGGAACAGACGAATCTTGAAGCAGAAAAATTACAAAGTGAATGCTATAAATCAGATAATAAAAAAGCTGGAGTAAGTTGCTCTAATCTTGGGCTTTTATATTATAACGGCAAAGGTGTGGAGCAAAATTATAAAAAAGCGATCGAATTATATTCTAGGGCATGCAACCTAAAAATTGGTGCCGGATGTTCTAATCTGGGACTTATGTATACAGGTGGCAAAGGTGTAGAACAGGATTATCAAAAAGCAATTGAATTATATGTTAAAGCTTGCAATATGAAAATTGGTGGAGCGTGTCATAATCTTGCTGTTATGTATGCAGATGGTAGTGGTGTAAAACAGGATCATAAAGTGGCATTCGAGCTATACACTAAAGCTTGTGATTTGAATGAGGGGGCAGGATGTTTTAATCTTGCAAACTTTTATTTATATGGGGAAATTGTAAAACAAAATTCGCAAAAAACAAGCGAGTTATACTTTAAGGCTTGTAGGCTTGGCGTAGGATGGGGTTGCTATAATCTAGGACGATTATATGATAACGGCGATGGTGTAACTCAGGATAACAAAAAGGCAAGCGAGGCATATTTAAAGGCTTGCAATTTGAATCATGCTATGGGATGCAATAAGCTCGGGGTTATGTATGTAAAGATTATAAAATAGCGAGTGAATTATACCTAAAGGCTTGCAATCTTGGAGAGAGCGAAGCCTGTTCTAGTATTGGAAGCTTTTATGAATATGGCGTAGAAGGTATAGTGCAGGACAAAAAAGTAGCCAAAGAGTACTATCGTAAGGGTTGTGATTTGGGCAATAAAGTCGGTTGTGATTTGAATGAGAAAGTCGGTTGCGACTTAGGTGATAAAGTCAGTTGTGATAAATATAAAAATTGGATAACTAAAAATAAATGACCGAATTCTGAATTTAATTCGGCCATTTTGTTATTTTTGGCGGAAAATTTATATCCCTCTAAACGCCGCCTTCGCGTTTTCTAGGTCGTTTGCGTCGGGGTGAGTTGCGGCTCTTGCCCATCTGGCTTCGCGCTCCGGAGTTACGGCGTAGCGCGGGTCGTTAGGAGCTGCTTCGCCCATTTTGCGTAGTTGCTCGATGACTTTCGGATCGATCGCACCCTGGCAGTAAAACTCGCGTAAAATTTCATTTTCGCCCTCGCGTAGCACGACTTTTGCCTTTTCTAGGCAGTTCATCGCGTGCTCGTGCTCAGGATCCATGCCCAGCGTCATAAACAGGCCGACTTTTTTGCCCTTTATCTCGCGCAAAAAGCGTTTAAATTTAGGCTCGGCATCGCCCTTATCGACGTAAAATCCAAGCGCGATAAAGTCGTAGCGATCTAAATCCAGATGCAGATCCTCGCTAAATTTGACCGCCTCGCAGCCAAGCTCGTTTGCGATGGCAAGACCGACTTTCTCGGTATTTCCAGTCGCGCTCGTGTAGATAACTATTTTTTTCATTCAAAGTCCTTTTGTGAGATATTTGCTACTTCGGTGCCGATCGACATACCCCAAAATACGCCGTCGGTCGTGTAGTTTAAAAAGCCGTTTTCTATGCGCATATAGCCTTTGCTTTCGCATTTTTTGAAAAACTCCATTAGCGCGCTAAAGGTCTCATCGCTAACTAGGCTTTTTACTTGCGCGAGGTCGATTTTCGGGTACATAAAGAGGCTTTTTAGCCGTCCCTCGGCGCGCTGCTTGTCGTCTACTTTGTTTATCATACGCATTTTTTCTTTAGCGTTGTAGATGTCGTAGTAGCCTAGCTTTCCGCCTGAGCCTCTACCTAGCGGCAGGATATCGGCGCCTTGGTGGCTTAGGCGGATATACTGATAGCGGTCGCGGCCGATACGGTTAAATTTAGTATGCTCTAGCACCTCGTAGTTGCCAGTGCCTAGCAGCTTTTCAAAGAAAGCGTTGTGTAGCTTATGCTCATAGTTCACGTCGTAATAATCCTGCGACACCGTCTTTGCAAGTTCTGATTTTTCAAAAAGCTGAAGCGAATAAAAGCTCGTGCTGTCGATCTCTAGCTCGTCTACTAGGCGCGCGTCTTCTAGCACTTCGTCTATCGTTTGTTCGGGGTAGTTAAATATAATATCCGTGCAAACCATACCGCTGAAATTTTGCCTGATCATTTTTAGGTGCTCTATCGCGCCTTTTTTGTCGTGGACGCGGTTTAGTAGCTTGCGGCCTTTGTCCGAAAACGTCTGCACGCCGATGCTAAAGCGGTTTACGCCTAGGCTTTCTAGTAGGCGCACTTTGCTCAAATTTAGATTATGCAGCGTGGTTTCTAGGCTAAATTCGCAGTCGTCCGAGATATTAAAATTTGAGCGCAGAGCCGTGATAACGGGCTCAAGGTGCTTTTCTTTTAGTATCGTAGGAGTTCCGCCGCCAAAATAGACGCTGCGGATATTTTTAGCTTGTAGATACGGAAATTTACCGTATTTTTCGATCTCGCCCAGCAGATACTGCGCGTAGCTATCTAGCTCGTCTTCTAGCTTCGTGCGGTTCATCGAGCAAAATGAGCAGATATTATCGCAAAATGGCACGTGGATATAGATCACGCCGTCCTTTTGCGTCGGCAGCTCCTCGGTTAAAAATTTCTCAACCTCGGCGTTAGTCGCCATCTTTATCTTTTTAGGACGCGTCGGTCCGGCGTGCCCTTTTTGCCTGGTTTCAAACATCTATTCCTCCGTTTTGAACTCGTAAGGTTTGGTAATTATACAGTGTGATATATTTTTTAACGCTTTAATTTCTAACTCCTTTGTTATTTTCACCGCTTCGTCGTTAAAAATTTTATTTTTCCCGCGAACGGCTATGATCTTTATCTCTCCGTCAAATTTAAAATCTACTTCGACTCTAAACGTCCCGCTTAGCCGCAGCATGAGCGCTTTTTTGGGATATTTGGCCTCGGGCTCGCGCGCCACGGTAAAGCCCACGCCCTCTTTGCATGCGTTTTGCTCTTTTGCTTCGCCGCTATCTTGCGCGGCGGGCTGCTTTGCGGGGGCTAAATTTGAGCTAGGCAGCGAGCTTTGCTCGGCGGGTAAAATTTGACTCGGTGCGGGCGCGGGTAATGGTTCAAATTTAGGCTCCTCTTTTGCCGCTTGCGCCGGCTTTGGCGAGATTTGTTTTTTTATTTTTGGCTTTGGCGGTTGCTTTTTCTCCTCCTTTGGCTTTTTGGGTTCGCTCTCTACCGGCTTTGGCTCTAAAATTTCGGGCTCGGGCTCAAATTTGACCGGCTCGGGTTGCGTTTCCTGTGGCCATTCAAATGGCTCCGCGCTTTGAGGCGGCATATACTCTCTAGTCTCTTTGCTGGGCTCTTCTTGCGTCAAATTTAGCTTTATCTTTATCGTTTCTTGCGGTTTTGCGCTCTCTATCTGGCGCGAGTTTAACGGCAAAAAAAGCAGAGCTAAATTTAAGACGAGCGAGACTAGAAAGTAGCGCATTATTTGCTTAGCATCTCGTAAAATTTATCTACGGCTTCGCCTATGCGAGGCGTTCCTCTAAGCAGCATCGAGGAGGGCACGGTGAGTACTTTGCCGTTTTTTGCGGCGGTCGTTTTTTTAAGCACCGGATTTTGTTTTAGGAAATTTTCGCCATCGCCGCCCATGCCGCCGATAACGACGATGTAGTCGGGATTTTGCGATAAGATAAACTCGGTCGAGACGATCGGAGTCGAGCCCTCTACGCTATCGGCGATGTTTTTTAGCCCGAGTTTGGTAAAGATATCGCCCGGCAGCGTCTTTGAACTAAAGCCCGTAAGCGGCGTCGATGAAAATACCGCGAGTATTTTTTTGCCCTTTACCTCGCTGTTTGCAAAAGAGTCGATTTTGGATTTTATCTCGTTTACGACTTCGCTTGCTTTTTGCTCTTTGCCCGTTACTTTGCCGATTTCTTCGATATTTTTGTAGATATCGCCGACGCTATCGGCTTTTAGCGTGAGGGTTTTTAGGTTAAATTTAGCAAGGCTCTCGTTTACGTTTGCCGAGTGAAAGCTTGTGATAACAAGATCAGGCTTTAGCTCGACGATCTGCTCGATATTTGGCTTTGTGTACGTGCCTACGCTTTTTAGCTTTACGGTTTGATCCTCGGGCCAAATTTTAGAAAACTGAAGCGTAGCGATGGCGGCTAGCTGATCCTGCGCGCCTAGCATATAGACTATCTCGACGACTGATGGGTCTAGTACGACTAGCTTTTTGGGCGCGTTTGCGGTTAAATTTGCCAAAAGACAACTGGCTGCAAGTAAAAGTGCGGCTATTTTTTTCATAGAAAATCCTTTCAAATTTGATTTATAAATTTATCGCTTTACGGGCACGACGAACGGCATGCCGTCGTGTTCTAAAATTTCGCAGTCTAGTCCGTAAATTTCATACAAAATTTCTTTCGTATAAAGCTGCTTTGCCGTGCCTGTGTAGCGTATCTCGCCGTCTTTTAGCATCACGAGTTCGTCACAAAACATAGCGGCCAAATTTAGACCGTGCAGTACGGCTACGGAGAGTAAATTTAGCTCTCTAGTCAAATCCTCGCAGATCTTTAACATCTGGACTCCGTAGTTTAGATCTAGCGCGCTCGTAGGCTCGTCAAGAAGCAAAATCTTTGGCTCGCTAACTAGCGCTCTAGCTAGCAGCACCCGCTGAAATTCGCCGCCACTTAAAGAGTGGGCGCTGCGTTTGGCAAACCGCTCTACGTCAAGCAGGCGCATGATCTCGTAGGTTTTGGCTACGTCGTTTGCGTCGTATCCGCTAAACTGGCTTTTTAGATGGCAAAAGCGCCCCGTTAGCACGATATCTTCAACCGTTAAGGGCATACTTAAAACCGTTTTTTGCGGTACGAAACCTAAAATTTTAGCCAGCTCTTTTAGCGAATAATCCTCTAGCTTTTTGTTTTCCAGCGTTATCACGCCGCTATTTGGTGATAAAATTCTTAGGATATTTTTTAAAAGAGTGGATTTGCCGCAGCCGTTTGGCCCCAAAATCCCTACGAACCTACCGTTTTCAAGGCTCAAATTTACGTTTTTTAGTATCTCTTTTTTGCCGTAGCTAAAGCATAGTTTTTCTACTTTCACCTTATATGCTCCTGCTTGAGCGGATAGCTAAAAATAGAAAAAACGGAGCGCCGAAAAACGCCGTAACCACGCCGATAGGTACCTCGGTCGGGCTTAGGACGCTTTTGCCTATCGTGTCGCAGGCTAGCAGGAAAAACCCGCCCGCAAAGGCGCTAATGGGTATCAAAACGATGTTGCTCGAGGTTTTTAGTATCATGCGTAGCGTGTGCGGGATGATGAGCCCCACAAAGCCTATCATGCCCGTAAACGCTACCGAAAACGCCACGGCTAAAGATGAAACGATAAGTAGGCGTTTTTTCATCTTTTCTACGTCCACGCCTAGACTTTGAGCCTCCTCGTCGCCGCTTAGGATGACGTTTAGCTCAAAACGCTTAAAGTAAAAATACGCCATAGATAGCACGAGAGGAACGCTGATGTAGGCGATCTTTTCCCAGTTTGCCGAGCCCACGTAGCCCATCATCCACGCTACTATCTTAAAGCTATCCTCGCCGATGAGGTAGGTCGCAAAGCTCGTAAACGCGCCCAAAAACGACGAAAATGCGATACCGATGATAAGAAGCGTGGCGATGGATTTGCCTTTTTTGGAGAGTTTAAAGATCAGCACCGAAAGTATCGCCGCGCTAAAAAATGCAAACACGCCGTAGTAAAAATCGGGAAGCTTTAAAAGATAGGCCGCCACGGCACCAAAGGTCGCAGCAGAGGCGATGCCGATGATGTAGGGGTCTGCTAGCGGGTTTAAAAATACGCTTTGCACGACGACGCCCGAGCTTGCTAAAAGCATACCGATCAAAAATGCCATGATGACGCGCGGCAAGCGGATCTCGAGCAGGATGGTCTCTTTTATCTCGTCTATCTCGCCGCCGCTTGCAAATTTGATGATATCTTGCCACGAGATATCGGCTCCGCCAAGACTAAGCGAAAATATAAAAAGCAGCGCCGTAAGCGCCGCCAAAACCGCCGTAACTCCGTTTTTAGTAGGCATACTTAAACTCTACGTAGTAGTTTCTCTCGTCTGCGGGCTCGTATATATCCTCTAGCTCGCTTTGATAGGAGTTGTATTTTTTGTTGAATAAATTTTTAACTCCTGCAGAGACCGAAAATCCGCCTTTAAATTTATACTTTGCGCCAAGATCCACTAGCGTTCTAGATACGGTTTGCGTCTCGTAGCCGGATATGTCCGTCACGCCCGAGTAGATCGCTCTTTTTAGCTTTGATAGGTATTTGACGTCAAGGAGTAAATTTAGATCCTTGATCGGCTCGTAGTCGATGCTAGCGACAAATTTGCTCTTTTGTACGGTCGGCACCTCCATGCCTTTGTTGCTACCTTTTTTAAATTCGGCTTTTACGTAGGAGAAGGTCTGGCTGGTTTTTAGATTGTCTAAAATTTGCTGCTCGGCATAGAGCTCGGCTCCGTATCTCCTGACGTCGTCTAAATTTATAAAAAACCAACCGTCGGTTATGTTGTTCGTGAGCGTTCTAGTGTAGATTTCGTTTTTCGTATCGGTTAAAAACACGGTCGCGCTTATGAAATTATCATAGATCATATCCCTAACGCCAAGCTCGTAGGTTTGGTAGGTTTCTGATTTTAGATTATTTACTACGTAGTCGGTTCTGTTTGGCTTATCTACAAACTGAACTGGCGACGGCGAGACGAATCCGCGCTCAAATTTAAAATAAACGTTGCCGGTGTCGGAGTACTTAAAGCTAGGCGTTATCTCAAAGGCGTGGTTGTCCGAGTTTTTCTTGCCTTTAAAGGACGAATCGTTAACTATCGTTCGGCCAGGCGTCATGGCGACGACGGAGTGTGAGCGTCTATCCATATCGTTTCTAGCTAGCTCGAGTCTATATCCTGCGCTCAAAGAAAACTGATCGGTAAAGTCGTGCTTTTCTAACACGTAAAACGAATGCGTTTTCTTTTCTACGTCAAATTTGGTCGTGACGTCGGCGCTTACCGTGATAGGTCCGCGTCTGCTCGTAGATTTCGAGAGTATAGATCTTTTGGCCTCTTGTCTTAAAAAATCGTAACCGAATATAAAATCTCCGCTGCCGTAGCCGTATTTGCCCTTAAATTTAGCTCCGGCTTGTTTGTCGGTTAGCCCTAGTGCTCCGCTGCCGCCGTCTTTGTAGGCGCTATACGAGTCCATGGTTAGTTTTTGATAATAAGGCGATAGATTAAACGTCAGCGCGTCGTTTAAATTTATAGAGTAGTCGGCGTTTACGCTAACTCTTTTGTTTAGATAGTCGGTTTTGCTGGAGCCCGCTTGTCTTCTGTCTTGCTCTAGCTGAGCTTTGCTTAGAGCGCCGGTGGTACGGCTTTTGTCTTTAAAGTAGCTTGAGTTTATAGATAGCGCCTGATCGTCCGTTATCTGATAGGTTAGGCCGCCCGAGACGTAGTCCTCTTTGGTTTTATCCCCGCGTCTATAACCGTTTGAGTCCGATTTTTTCGCGTTTAGTTTCAAAGATAGCGCGTCGGTTACTCCGCCGCCCACATTTAGGGCTACGTCTTTATAGGAGTAGGATGCTAGCTTGCTAGAGACGCCCGCGTAAAATTTCTTTTTGCTCTTCTTGGTGATGATATTTATCACGCCTCCCATCGTGCCGCTGCCGTATAGAACGGTGCCGCCTCCCGGGACTATCTCTATCCTATCTACGTCCTCGATAGGTATCATATCGACGGGGATCCTAGTAGGCGTAGTGTCGATCATGTTTAGCGCGACGCCGTCCACCATCACCTTTACAGTTGTGGTCGATCTAGCCGACGAGCTCCTTCTGGAGCCTTGTCCGCGCATATCTACGTTGTTGCCGTTTAGGCTGACGCCCGGAGCTTTTTCTAGTGCTTCTTTGATATCGCGGTATCCTCTATCCTCTATCTCTTTGGCGGTTATTACCGTTACGTTTCTAACCTCGTCTTTTAGCGCGCTCTCAAAGCCAGTCGTGGTTATGACGGTGGCGTCTAGTCTAGTGGAGCCATCCTCTGCGGCGTATAAATTTATGCTCGCTATCAGCGAAAGCGCGATAGCTCCTTTGCTTGATTTGGTAATCATAGTTGTTCTCCTTGGTTAAATTTACAGGGAGATAAAATAAGGCTCATTTTCTATCCTTTCGGCTTTTTCTTGATATTTAGCTCGATGTTTTGCGTGCCGCTATCTTTTAAAATAGAGATCAAATTTACGACCTCGCCGTAGTTTATAGCTTCATCTGCGTTTAGTTTGACGCTCTCTTTTTGCTTTGGGGTTAAATTTGCGATTTGCGCGGCTAGATCTGCTAAATTTAGGCTTTTTTGCTCGCCGCCTACGCTTAAAAGCACTTCGCCGTTAAGCAGATAAAAAACCTCGACGTTTTTGGTATCTTTTTCGTCCAAATTTGACGCGCTTTGGGGTAGGGCGATGTCGATATGGGCAAATTTGTTAAAAGAGGTCGTGACCATAAAAAATAGCAAAAGTACGAATATCACGTCGATCAAATTTAACATCGAGATGCCGGCGTATCTGGCCTTATCTCTGCGGACATACTTCACAGCTTCTCCTTTCAAAACTGCGGCCAAACAGACTCATAATGCGGTTTAGGTCGTTTAGGATGAAGTCTATTTTCTTGCTAATCATGAGAAAAAATATCACGCAAGGAATCGCCACTATGAGCCCAAAAGCCGTCGTATAAAGCGCCTCGGAGATACCGACCGCAACTAGCGGAGCGTCCACTCCGCCGCTAAGTCCGCTAAAGGCCTTTATCATACCGACTATCGTGCCAAGCAGGCCTAGCTGCGGGCTCGCGCTCGCGCAAAGTCCCAGTATCCACGTGCGCCGCTCAAGCGAGGTTAGCTGCATGGATACGGCCTCCTCGGCGATGTAGTCGATCTGCGTTTTGCTAGCGCCTTCGCCTAAATTTTCCGCGACGAAAAGCGCGGTTTTGGCAAGCGAGTTTTTGTAGCTTTTGCAAAATTCTTTGATTTTTGCGTAGTCGCCTTCTAAAATGAGATTGCAAAGCTTGATCTTAAACGAACTAGTCGCGTCTATCTCGGTAAATAAAAAATACGCTCCCTTTTCAAGAAGCACCGCGATACCGAGCACCGAGAGGCAAAATATCGGCCACATAAATATACCGCCGACTTCTATATACTCAAACATTTTAATCCTAATATTAATTATCAAAAGCGGTTTATTATACCGCCGCTATCATTAATCGGTAATAAAATTTGACGAGATTTCATAACGTTAGATAACAAAATCCAAATAACATTTCGCAGAGAAACAGAGCGTCCAAAAAGGCAAATTTAGGACACAAAGCCCTAAATTTAGCGGTTTAGTAAATATATTTAAACTCTACGTAGTAGTTTCTCTCGTTTGCCGGGCTATACTCGTAGATACCGGTTTGGTTGTTTTTGCCTTGGTAGTCGTAGTATTTTTTGTTAAAGAGATTTTTTACGCCCCCTGTTATGCCAAATCCGTTTTTAAATTTATACGAAACGCCTGCGTCCACGATGCTGCGAGATGAGATGTTGTCGTAGTTTAAGTCCTTTTTCTTTGAGTAAAATTTATAGTCCGCAAACACTTGCAAGTCGCTCACGATCTCGTAGTCCGCGCCGAATATAAATTTGTGTTTTGAGACGTAGGGCACCTCTTTGCCGGCGTTATCGCCCTTTTTGATCATGGCGTTTACGTAGGCGTAAGACTGGCTCAAGATCAGCCTATCAAAGAGATTTTGCCTGCTAAAAAACTCAAATCCGTATCGTCTGGTTTTTGCGATGTTGTAGTATTTCCAAGCGTCACCGTGGTTGGCTCCAAGCTCGGCATAGGCTATCTCGTCGCTAGTGTCGGTTAAAAACACTGTAGCGTTTACCGGCATGCTTGCGACGTGATCTTTTAGCCCGATCTCGTAGGTGTTAAATTTTTCCGATTTTAGGTCGTTAAATTTGTACTGCTTAGTCACCTGATCTTTGTCGGTTAGCTGAGAAGGCGAGGGCGAGATGTAGCCGCGCTCAAATTTAAAATATACGTTTCCGGTGTCGGAGTATCTGAAATTTGGCGTAAACTCAAACGCGTGGTTGTCGATATCTCTGCCGTCGCTTATGGCGTTGTAGCTAGTCATCGGAGGAAAAGGTATGCCGTTTCTAAAGCCCTTCATATCTGAAACCCTGCTAGCCTCGTACTGCGCGCGCTCAAATCTATACCCAAAGCTCAGATCAAAAAGCTTGGTAAATTTATGCTTTTCCATAAAATAAAGCGCGTGAGTGGTCTTTTGTAGATCTAGCGTCGTATCGTGCTTTAAGCTTATCACGGGCGATGTTTTTACCTCGTAGTGCGACTCTCTTTCGCCCTTGTTTTGTTCGTAGTCGTAGCCAAAGATAAACTCGCCGCTACCGTAGTCAAGCTTGTTTTTAAAATTTACGCCGTATTTTTTATCGCCGAAAAGCCCCTGCGACGGATAGCGCACGCCGCGAGCCGACTCGGTCGAGGAGGTTTTGATTTTTATTTTTTGATAATACGGCATCAAATTTACCGAGTAAAAGTCGTTAAATTTGCCCTCGTAAACGGCACTAACGTCGATTTTTTCGTTTTCAAAGAGCTTTGTTAGGCCGTTATTTGCGTTTTGTCTTCGGTTTTGCGAGACTTGGTCTTGGGTTAGGGTGCCAGGATCGTTTCTTTTTGATTTAAAGATACTAGGCGTCAAATTTAGCGAGTGGGAGTCGCTAAATTTGTAGTTTAGCCCGCCGCTTAGGTAGTATCCGCGCTCCTTGTAGTCGTGTCTGTAGCCTTTTTGACCGAAGGCTTTGCCGCTAAATTTTAAAAACAGATCCTCGCTCACGTTTCCGCCGACGGTGGCTGCGGCGTCGCGGTAGCTATACGAGCCTATCTTGGAGCTAACGTTTGCGAAAAAATCGCGCGGTCTTTGCTTGGTGATGATATTTACCACGCCGCCTCTAGTACCGCTGCCGTATAGCACGGCTCCGCCTCCGGGCATCACTTCGACCTGCTCGACGTCCTCGATGGCGATCATCTCAAGCGGTATGATGCCGTGCGCCGCATCGACCATATTTATCGGTACTCCGTTTAGCATGATTTTTACGGCCATAGTTGGCGTCGCGCCGTCTCCGCGCATGCCTTGTCCGCGCATATCTATGTTTTCGCCTAGGCTTGAGGTGCTGACGAAATCGACGCTAGGGATCTTTTCTACGAGCTCTTTTACCGAGCGGTAGCCGTAGGCCTCGATGTCTGTTTTGGTTACGACGAATATATTTCTAGTCTCTTCTTTTAGCGCGCTTTCAAAACCCGTCGCCGTTACTATGGCGGCATCTAGCGTGACGTTTTGGGTTTGCGCGTTTAGGCTCGCGGCTGCTACTAGCGACAAAAGTATAAATTTGCCGCCTTGCGCGCCTAATCTTTTTTGCTTATTTTGACTCCCTTCATTTTATCATAATTAATAATGATAAAAGTTTTCGTTACTTTACTATTTTTGATATTAGTTAATAATAAAAATCAATTCTTATAATTTTGATTTACGATTATAGCGACGCTCGCGAGATTTTAGATTTAGTTTTACGGATGATTTTGCGCGTTTAAATCGTGAAATTTAAAGGCCGAATATGAAAGATTTTAAAATAAATTTGAAGTGGAGTAAATTTGAGAGTTAAATTTGATATAGAAGCAAGCTAAATGCGATCCCGCTAAAGAGGCGCAAGGGGGATTTATCCCTCCATGCTGTTTACGACGTTTATCACCTCGTCGCGTAGGCTCTCAACCGTTAGCTCGGCTTTTTTCTCAAACGGTACGAACACCTCGCCCTCGTCGCAGGCGATGTGCATGCCGTCCTCGGTGATATCGGTCATTTTGACGTTTTGCGGGTTGGTAAAGCCGCCAAATTTTGCGCACATATCCTCTGTAAGGCCGATGAAGTTATCGTTCATCATGCCTAGCGCCATCTCTTTGGCTTCTCTTGCTTCCTCGCTTAGCTGCATTATGTCTCCTTGATTTAAAAATGATATCCGTTATTTTAACCGTTTTTAGCTGAATTTTAGCCCTTAACGAGCGCGATTTGCCCGTTTCGTATCTCGTAAATTTTATCCGCCGCGTCAAAATACGCATCGTCGTGGCTGATCGCAAAAACGGTGTAACCTTGCGCCTTTAACTCAGGCAAAAACTCCGTGTAAAAATGCCGCCTAAACTCGGGGTCTTGATCAGCCGCCCACTCGTCAAGGATCAAAAATTTACGCTTTTCAAGCAGCGCCGCAACCATCGCGAGGCGCTTTTTCTGGCCTTGAGAGAGATTTAGCGTGCTAAAATTCCCGTCTTTTACGCTTACCTTGTTTTCTATCGACATCTTTTTTAGTAGCCCCTCTATCAGTGCCAGATCGTCGCTCATAACCTCGTTAAAGAGATAAAAGTCGCTAAACACCGCGCTGATCGTATTTGCGTAGCTTTTTAAATTTGACTCCGTGATTTTGACGTCGTCCGCGAACATCTCGCCGCTTTTTGGCGTTAGAAGTCCCGCTAAAATCATAAATAGCGTGCTTTTGCCACTACCGTTTTTGCCGATCAAAAACACCGTTTCGCCGCGCCTAATCTCTAAATTTATATCTTTTAGCGCAAATTCGCTACCTTCGTCGTAGGCGAAATTTATATCTTTTAGGCGTAGTTTTTGCCAAATTTGCGGAGCCGTCTCACCCAACTCAAACTCCGGCTCAAAGGGCGCTAGGTCAAGCTTTTTTAGCCGCTCGTAGGCGATGCGCGCGCGAAAGACGCTAGGCACCGAGTAAAGCAGCATCATGAGAGGCGCTCGCAAAAAAAGTATCGCCAAAGCAACCGTGATCGCATCCTGTAGGCTAGCGGCATCGTAGGCTAGGCAAAAATATATCTCGATGCCCACGGCGCCCAGCATCACGGTGTTTAGCCAGTTGCTCATAAAGGACTGATGGATCTCGGCTTTTACGATATTTGCGCGCAGGCTTTTTGCGTTGGGTATGAAACGCTCAAGAAAAAGCCGCTTCGCGCGGGCTAAATTTAAGCTAAGCTCCCTGTGCCCCTCGATGCAGGTCTGATAGTCGCGATATAGCGCATCCTCGCCGTTACGGCATTGTTCGTAGTATTTGTGGATATTTTTGATGAAGCATCGGCAAATCCATGTCGCCGCACTCATCCAAATCACCAAAAACACGAAAATCTCGGCCGAGATATAAAGCACGTAAGCACCCGTCGCGCCGATGATGAGCACGCCTTGGATGATGCTTGGCACCTGCATAAAGCCGTCGGTTAGGCTGCGCACGTCGCTTGAGAGCGAGGCGATCAAATTTGACTTGCCTGCGGCGACGATTTTTTGATTTGCGGTATCTAGGATCCGTTTTATCGTTTTGGTGCGCAGCTCGTAGACAAAGTCGTTGCCGATCACGCTAAGAGCGATGCGTGAGAGCACCGAAAAACCCAAAAACAAAATCAAAAGCGCAAAAAATGCGAGCAAAATTTGAGCGTCTTTTTCTTTTAAATTTAAGAGGTATTTGTTGATAAAGGCTAGTATCAGGATCCCAGAACCGCTAAAAACGGCGCTGGAAACAATCATGGCGATGATTTGCCAAAGCGTTTTTTTTGAGATTTTTTTAAACATTTTCATTCTTTTTTGAGAGTTTATTTCATTTTAGCCGCCATTTTATAAGAATATTTTTAAAATTTCGCTAAAATCGGGCTTTATTTAAAGGAGAAAATTGCAAACGGTTTTGCGGGTCGTATCGACCAAAACTGAAGCCAAAAAATCGACGTTTTTATGTTTTTTGTGCCCGATTTGCGAGTTTAAAGCCTTGCACGAGCGCCTAAAGGCCGAGCATCCAAAGGCCGCGCACGTCGTGTGGGCGCTGCGCGAGCGAAACGGCTACGGCCAGATAGTGGAAAATCAAAGCGACGACGGCGAGCCAAAGGGCACGAGCGGGCAACCCTCGTTAAACGCGCTTAGAGGCGCCCAGCTTGTAAACGCGGGCGCGCTAATAGTTCGGTATTTTGGCGGGATAAAGCTAGGCACGGGCGGACTCGTGCGAGCTTATGGCGCAGCGGTAAACGCGGCGATAGAGGATGCTGAGGGCTGCGGGGCGCTGGCTAAATTTGAGATAAAATCGCTTTGCCTGTTTTTTACGCCATACGCGCTTGGCTCGCGATTTGAGCACTATTTTGAAAAGCGAAATCTAAGCTTTGAGCGCGAATTTAACGAGGAGGGCGCGATCTGGCGAGCGGAGTTTAACAGCGCCGAATTTGACGAATTTCAGGCATTTGCGAGCGGGTTTGAGCAGGAGGGGTTTAAATTTTACGCCTTGCCGTTAGCCGCGAGAGAGTAAATTAAGAGGTAAAATTCACGTTGGGTTTATGCTAGACGGTTATAATTTCGCCGATTTTGGCTAAGGCTTGTCTCGCGAGCGCTTTTGAGAGAGATTTTTGCTTCGCTTTGCTCGCAACTGCAAGCAGAAGAAAATTTTAATCTGCTACAGGCTTCGTGCCTAGTCTTGATTAAAATTTTCTGCACAACTTTCAAAATCATCTCGCGATACTGCGCCTTTAAAATTTTGCAGTGACCCTTCTTTTAAGCGTCTTTATAGAAATTACGCCAGCGGCGTCGCTACGTTGGTTTTGAATGAGTTTTTTGCTTTGCTTTGCTCGCAACTGCAAGCAGAGGTCTAGCCTTGACTTAAAATTTCTGCATGACATCCAAATCCATCTCAAAAATATTTCTCCTTAGATTCTTTCATTACAAATTTAATCTAAAATTTGCAGCAATTTTTTAAAACACAGCTACCAAGAAACAAATTTTGAAAATTTCATCAAATTTAAACCCACATTGCAGGCTGAATTTTACGGAAAATTCTTATCCTTGCTGCTGCACAGCTCGTTTAAAAAGCACTCCTTGCAGTTTGGCTTTATCGCTTTACAGGTGTAGCGGCCAAAAAGCACCATCGCTTGATGAAGCGTATTTAGCTGCGTTTTAAAGGCTTTAGTTAGGTCAAGCTCGACGGCTTCGGGCGTCTTGCCCCGGCTAAGGCCAAGCCTATGCGCCACGCGAAAGACGTGCGTATCCACCGCCATCAAATTTGATCCGAAATGCTCGATCAGCACGACGTGAGCGGTCTTTTGGCCTACACCGGCTAGACTCATCAGCTCTTTTTCGGTCGTAGGTATTTCGCCGTCAAATTCGCTCATCACGCTCTTTGCCATTTTGATCAAATTTTCTGCTTTGTTATTAAAAAAGCTACAGGAATTTATGAGCGTTTTGACGCTTCCGAGATTTGCCTGTGCTAGGCTCGCGACGTCCGGGTAAGCCTCAAAAAGCGATGGCGTGATCAAATTTACGCGCTTATCGGTACACTGAGCGCTTAGCATCACGCACACGAGCAGCTCGTAGAGGTTGCGAAATTTAAGCTCGCTGCCCGCGTCTTTGAAATTTTCTAAAAATAAATTTTTGATAGCGTTTATATCTTTTTTCGTTCTCATAGCGCCGATTTTAGCCGTTTTTATTTAAATTTTCGATGAATTATAACTTATATTTAATGACTTTCCTGCTATAATCACCCTCGCAAAAATCTAAATTTAAGGAACAAAGATGAATAAAATTTTATTCGCATCTCTTAGTTTGGCTGCGGCTCTAAGCCTAAACGCGGCGGAGTACGCCACTGTAAACGGAACTGCTATAACCGATAAGGACGTAGCTTTCACGCTTGCTGCTATGCCTGGCGTAACACTAGAGCAACTACCTAAAGACACTCAAAAAAAAGTGATCGACGAAACTATCAACAGAAAACTACTTCTAGACGAGGCTAAAAAGAGCGGACTAGATAAGAGCGACGAATACAAAGCTGCGCTTGAAGAGCTAAAAAACAACCTCGCGCTTGATCTTTGGATGAAGAGAATTTTCGATAATATCAAAGTTAGCGAAGGCGAAATCAGCGACTTTTATAACAAAAATAAAGCCGAATTTGCCGTGCCTGCACAAGTAAGAGCCAAACATATCCTAGTGGCTACTGAAAAAGACGCAAACGATATAATAGCTGCGCTAAAAGGTCTAAAAGGCGACGAGCTGGTTAAAAAATTCGAAGAGCTAGCAAAATCTAAATCTACCGATCAAGGCTCTGCGGCTAACGGCGGCGAACTAGGATGGTTTGGCCAATCTCAAATGGTAAAACCTTTCGCGGACGCTGCATTCGCGCTTAAAAAAGGCGAAGTAACTCAAAAACCCGTTAAATCAAATTTCGGCTACCACGTAATCCTAAAAGAGGATAGCAAAGCTGCCGGCACTATAGGTCTAAACGAGGTTAAACCTCAAATAGAGGGCAACCTAAAGATGGAGAAATTTAGAAACGATATCAGAAAAAGAGGCGACGAGCTTCGCTCAAAAGCTAAAGTAGAATATAAATAAGGTCGATAAAATGGGTGTTTTAGACGTAGTAAAAGCCGGCGTTTTAAGCGGCGATGACGTAACTAGGCTGTATAAATACGCAAAGGAGCAGGGCTTTGCCATACCTGCGGTAAACGTGGTCGGAAGCGACTCGGTAAATGCCGTTTTAGAGGCGGCGAAGACGGCTAACTCACCCGTTATCATCCAGTTTAGTAACGGCGGAGCCGGCTTTTATGCCGGCAAAGCTTGCGGGAATGCCGATGTGCTAGGCGCAGTAGCAGGCGCGCAGCACGTTCATCTGCTGGCCAAAGCTTACGGCGTACCGGTGATCCTACACACCGATCATGCGGCTAGAAAGCTACTGCCGTGGATCGACGAGCTGGTTAAATTTAGCCGCGAATACAAAAAAGCTCACGGCGTGCCGCTTTTTAGCTCGCATATGCTTGATCTTAGCGAAGAGAGCTTGGAGGAAAATTTAAGCACTTGCGAGAAGTATCTAAAAGAGCTTAGCGAGCTTGGCATCAGCCTAGAAATCGAGCTTGGCGTAACCGGCGGCGAAGAGGACGGCGTGGATAATACGGGCGTTGATAACGCGCTTTTATATACGCAGCCAGAAGACGTCGCGCAGGCATACGAACGACTAAGTAAAATCAGCGATAGATTTAGTATAGCGGCGAGCTTTGGCAACGTTCACGGCGTTTATAAGCCGGGCAACGTCGTGTTGCGACCGGAAATTTTGAAAAACTCGCAAGCATACGTTGCGGATAAATTTCAAACCCTAACCGATAAACCCGTAAATTTCGTCTTTCACGGCGGTAGCGGTAGCGAGCTAAAGGATATCAAAGATGCCGTCAGCTACGGCGTAGTAAAGATGAACATCGACACCGATACGCAGTGGGCGTTTTGGGACGGCGTGAGAGCGTACGAGCTAAAAAACAGAGCCTATCTACAAGGTCAAATCGGCAACCCTGAAGGCGACGACAAACCGAACAAAAAGTACTACGATCCGCGCAAATGGCTACGAAGCGGCGAGGAGTCGATGGTAAAACGCCTGCTAACCGCATTTGAAGATTTAAACTGCTTAAATAGAAATTAAGGCTTACAATGGAACCCAAAAAAGAAGTGAGAAACGATAATTTCACGGATTTGGCTCTACCTGAAGTCAAAGGTAGACAGTCTTTTTTTGTATATACGAAAATTATATTTTTGCCGACGGCGATATATCTCGTCGCGCTTCTTGGGTTTTTTGGGTATATAGATTTTCAAATCGGCCTACACACGGTCGTTATGATGGGCGTTATTTGGGTGATCTCGCTAATCTTTGCTCAAAATAGCGCCGAACTTGCTTGCTGCTATTTTGAGCAAAGCGGGGCTGATTTTAAGCGAAATTTAAAAGAATACATCATCAAACATCTTTTAGTTATAGGCAAAGATACGAAGTCAAACGCAGGATTTGACGAATTTGTCGCCTATTACACCAGGAATTTACGTAACGAAAATTTTGCTTCCGTGGGTGCTGGCATCTTTCCAATGCTGGGTATCTTGGGAACGTTTATCAGTATCGCGGTTTCTATGCCGGAGTTTAACTCATCAAATACTACCGAACTTGAAACCGAAATTTCAACCCTTCTTAGCGGTGTAGCGACTGCGTTTTACGTCTCTATTTATGGTATTTTTCTAGCGCTTTGGTGGATATTTTTTGAAAAATACGGAACGAGTAAATTTGAAACGCTGGTGCGAAGACAAAAAAATGCTACTAGCGGCTTTTTCTGGACGAAAGAGGAGCTTGATAGAAGGTATTTGCAAGAGAATTTAAGGCACTTTGAGAAGATCGGAGTGATATTTGAGCACGTTAGTAACGCCGAGTTCTTTGAGGAGCTGGATAAGACTATCGAGGCTAAATTTAAAACTTTTACAAATATCTTGAAAAACGAAGAAGAGGCCGTCAAACTAAGCGGCGAGCACATCAAACAAACGATGAATACGCTGCTAAAATCCTCAAAAGATCAAAAAGATCTAATCAAAGTTCACGCTGAAATCTTAAACGTTATCAATAAATTTAACGGCAACATCAAAGATATGCAACTAAAATTTGCCGAGCAGTACAACCGTCTCTATGATGTGGGCGGCGAGCGTATCTCAAGGCTCGAAAAGAGCGTGGGCGAACTAGAGTATAATGTTAAAAATTTCAGTGAGTCTCTTTCTAAATTTAGTAGTGAAATCTTAGAAAAACAAAAACTTGCAATGGATGGCTTTAAAGAGAGCTTGATTGACGGCGTACAGGCATTTAAAAAGGCTTTTGACGACGAAGCAATCGAGGCTTATGATGATAATAGCGCGCTCATTGAAGGGCTAAAGCAAGACATCGACGAGCTTGATAAAGAGGCGAATGAGATCTTGCAAACCATCGAAAAGGCGAGTATGCTAGATGAAAACGCGTAACGAGAACAAAAGCGGAGACCAGACCTTTTGGATATCGT
>CALIWP010000146.1 GCA_938046705.1 uncultured Campylobacter sp.
CTGCTTGCCGCTTTATTTTGCGCGGGCGATGAGCTTTGGCGACATGATGCAGGCGCGCTCGGCGTTTTATAGCGTGCAGGACGGCTTTGCGTGGTTTATGGATTATTATAAACAAATCATGGAGTGGGCGGCGAGCGTGGAGCGCGTGTATAAATTTGTCGAGATCGCGCAGGCAGCGGACTCCAAGGTCAAATTTGACGCTAAATTTAGCGAGCAAAAGAGCGATCTTGACGGTGCGAACGAATCCGCCCGGGTAAATGCGGCAAATTTGATGCAGGATAAATTTGAGAGCGTTAAATTTGACGATAACAGCGAACGAAACGAGTTAAAATGCTCAAATTTGCAAATTTTTACCCCAAGCGGCGAAAAGCTGGTATGCGGGCTAAATTTAAACGTAAAAAGCGGCGAATGGACGTTACTGCGCGGCGCTAGCGGAACGGGCAAAAGCAGCGTGTTTAGGTATATCGCGGGCATCTGGGATCACGGCTCGGGTGAGGTTTGCGTGCCGTGCGGGACGATGGTCGTGCCGCAAAAGCCGTTTTTAGCGTGCATGAGCCTAAGGCGGCTTATCGCGTATCCTAGCGACTTACAAAGCGCAGACGCCGATTTTGAGGGGATTTTAAGGCGAGTACAGCTAGAGAAATTTACCCCCGAGCTAGACGAAATCAAAGACTGGGGTAAGATTTTAAGCGGAGGCGAGGCGCAAAGGCTTGCATTTGCGAGGGTTTATTTTACGCAGCCTGCGTTTTTGCTGCTTGACGAGGCGACATCGGCGCTTGATAGCGCACTGGCAAAAGAGCTTCTTGCTAATCTCAAGTGCGACTTTCCGAGTCTTGGCGTACTCATGATCACGCACCAAGAGGAGCTTAAATTTACTTTTGACAAGGTTATTGATATCGGTCCTGTCAAGCAAATATAACCATCTACAGTTCAAATGAAGCAAGCTTGACTTTACAAAAAAAAGAAACGATAAAATTTTATACAAATTGATTAACAGGAGAAAAAATGAAAAA
>CALIWP010000147.1 GCA_938046705.1 uncultured Campylobacter sp.
ACGAAGCCAAAGCCTCAAGCCGCGCAGGCGAAGTGCCAGGGAAGGCAGCCGAGATATAGGGAAGCTCGTCGTAGGATTTTTGGATGTCGTTCATTTTAAAGCCTTAAGTTAAAATATTTTTACGATGATACAGCAACGCCTATTAAATAAGGGTAAATTTAGGCGGTTAAGGCCGCCTAAATTTGATTAAAATTTAAGCCCGAAAACAGCTGAAGCGATAAAGACGACAGTTGCCGTGATAAGAAAAATGCCGATGATATTTAGCCAGATTCCAGCTTTTATCATCGAGCTGATTTTTACGTAGCCAGAGCCGTATGCGATGGCATTTGGCGGCGTGGCGACGGGTAGCATAAAGGCAAATGTAGCTGCCATAGCGACCGGGATCGTAAACAGCATAACGTTTGCGCCGGAGTATCCAAGACCTGCGCTAACGCCTGCGATGACGGGCAAAAAGGCCGCTGCTGTGGCGGTGTTTGACGTGATCTCGGTGAGGAAAATGACGAGCGTTACGACGGCCATGATGATCGCGGCGACAGGCAGCGCGCCGAGCGCAGAGACCTGATGTCCGATCCAAAGCGACAGCCCACTACTGCTAAACTGCGCCGATAGCGACAGTCCGCCGCCAAAGAGTATGAGGATATCCCACGGCAGCTTTTTGGCGCTATCCCAGTCGATGAGGCGTTCGCCGCTTTTGTTTGCGGGCACGATAAAGAGCAAAATCGCCGTGCTCATCGCGATTATGGCGTCTAGGCTAGCGATTTTTATATCAAAGGATTTTAGTACAAAGCCTAGTGATATCCAGCACGTAGCGGCGGCTACGAAGATAACGCCTACTAGCTTTTCGGGTACGGTTATGGGGCCGAGCTTATCTAGCTCGTCTTGGATCACTTTTTTGCCGTTTGGTATCTCGCCGATTTCTGGCCTAAAGAGTACGTAGGTGAGCAAAAACCAGCACGCCGCGAGCATAACGACGCTAAGCGGCACGCCCACTAACATCCACTCAAAAAAGCCGATCTCGATGCCAAATTCGTTTTTCATATACGCCACTAGCAAAGCGTTTGGTGGAGTGCCGATAATGGTGCCAACAGAGCCTATCGAGGCGGCGTAGGCGATGCCTAACATCAGCGAGATACCGAAATTTGAGCTAAAAGTACTCGTTTTTTCTTTTATCTCCTTTGCGATGTCGCGGCCTTTGTGAAATACCGTATTCATAAAGCCGCCTTGCACACCTTTTCGCGAAATTTCGTCCAAATTTGCCACGTCCTCGATCGCCGTAAACGTCCATTTTTGAGTCGTTAGGCGTCCGACTAGGTGTAGTACGCTAAGGCCCACAGGCAGCATCATTATGGCGGTTGCGGTGTTGCTCACCCACATGGATAAAAACCCCGTCGCCACCATAAATCCAGCCACCAGCCGCCTAGGGCTCGTACCAACTAAAAGCACGATGCCAAGGGCGATTCTGGTGTGCAGATTCCACCTTTGCATCGCAAGGGCTAACACGAAGCCGCCCATAAAAAGATAGATAGTGTCCGAAGCATACGGCGCCGCGACAACCTTAAACGCGTCTACGCCAAGCACCGGAAAAGCCACCATCGGCACCAGGGCGGTTGCGGGCAGGGCGATGGCCTCGGTCATCCACCACGCCGCCATCAGCGCGGCTACCGCGGCAACGACTGGCATAGCTTCTACGTGCAGCTTTTTGCCCTTGGCCGCAGCTAGAGCGATATCTCCTGCGTTTGTGGGGAAGATATTGTAAACCCAAATCGCTAGCAAAACGCCTAGCACCAGCCCGATGAGCTCGACTCGGTTTGTTCTTCTGTCTATAGGAATGTTTGGATTTGCCATGATAACTCCTATGCTTGGGATAATTTATAATACATCCAAAAAGCTTATAGCTTAAAAAATTCTTTTGCTTTAAAATTGATTTTTTACTAAAGTGTTGATAAAAGTAACAGCGATTTTAGTTAAAGCGATTTTGGGTATAATGACGGGTTAAAAATTTAAAATCACGGAAGCGAAAATGAACGCAAACGACATCATAAAAATCACGGGCGCGCGCGAGCACAACCTGAAAAATTTAAACCTCGAAATCCCAAAAAATAAGCTCGTAGTTTTCACCGGACTTAGCGGCAGCGGCAAGAGCACGCTAGCGTTTGACACGCTTTATGCCGAGGGGCAGCGCAGATATATGGAGAGCCTTAGCAGCTACGCTAGGCAGTTTTTAGACCGCGTAGGCAAGCCCGATGTAGATAAGATCGAGGGCCTCACGCCCGCCATCGCGATAGATCAAAAAACCACGTCCAAAAACCCGCGCTCGACTGTGGGCACGATAACGGAAATTTACGACTACCTGCGCCTCCTTTACGCTCGTATCGGTATCCAGCACTGCCACAAGTGCGGCAAACCGATCTCTAAAATGTCGGCTAGCGATATCATAAACGAGATCCAAAAGTTGCCCCAGGGCGCTAAAGTCGTCATCTACGCTCCGCTAGTGCGCGAGAAAAAGGGCACGTGGGCGGATCTGATCGAAAATTTACGCGGCAAAGGCTACGTGAGAGCCCAGATAGACGGCGTGCAGGTGCGTCTAGACGAGGAGATCGAGCTAGCTAAAACCAAAAAACATACGATAAAGCTCATCGTAGACCGTATCGTGATAGACGCGGATAACGCGCAGCGCCTAGCCCAAGACGTAGAAAAAGCGCTAAATGAAAGCTACGGCGAGGTCGAGGTCGAGATCGCAAATGCGCAGGAACTCGGGCTAAAAGAGAGCTTCATCCACTATAGCGAGCACTCGGCATGCTTTGATTGTAAAATTTCATTTACGCCGCTCGAGCCGCTTAGCTTTAGCTTCAACTCCCCAAAAGGCGCGTGCGAGAGGTGCGACGGCCTTGGTATCAGATATAGCCTAGATCTAACCAAAGTGATCGACGAGGAAAAAAGCATCGAAGGCGGCGCGATAAAGCTGCTTTACGGCTACAACATGAGCTATTATTATAAATTTTTGCTAGCTTTTTGCGAGCAAAACGGTATCGACGTAAAGCGCCCCTACTGCGAGCTTAGCGAGGACGAAAAGCGCCTCGTGCTCTACGGCAACGTAAAAGAGGTCGAGTTTTTCTGGAAGAAAAACAAGCTGCTGCGCAAATTTGAAGGCGCGCTAAAAATCACTCACGGACTGCTAAAAGACTACAAGGACTTTGACGAATACATGAGCGAAAAAGTCTGCGACGACTGCGGCGGACACAGACTAAAGCCTCAAAGTCTAGCCGTCAAGGTCGCAGGGCGCGGTATCGGCGAAATTTTAGACATGAGTATCGAAAACTGCACCGCGTTTTTCTCCGACGAGTCAAATTTTAGCTACCTTAGCGAATACGATAAAACGATCGCAAAGCCGATATTTAAGGAGATAAACGAGCGGCTGTTTTTCCTCTACGACGTTGGACTTGGCTACCTATCGCTCGGACGCGACGCGCGTACGATCAGCGGCGGCGAAGCGCAGCGTATCAGGATCGCTAGCCAGATCGGATCTGGCCTTAGCGGCGTGATGTACGTGCTAGACGAGCCTAGCATCGGTCTGCACGAGCGCGATACGCTAAAGCTCATCAAAACGCTGCGAAATTTGCAAGCCAAAGGCAACTCCGTGATCGTAGTCGAGCATGATAAAAAGACGATCGAGGAGGCCGACTACGTCGTGGATATCGGGCCTGGAGCGGGGAAATTCGGCGGGCAGATAGTTTTTGCCGGCGACGTAAAAAGTCTGCTTGGCTCAAGTACGCAAACCGCGCTTTACATAAACGGTGAAAAGGAAATCGACTACCGAAAAGACCGAAAAATCGACACGTGGCTTGAAATCTCAAACGTAAATATCAACAACATATCAAATTTAAGCGCGCGCTTTCCGCTGCGAAATTTAGTCGGTATCACGGGAGTTTCGGGCTCTGGCAAAAGCTCGCTCGTGCTGCAAACCCTGCTGCCTGAAGCTCAGGAGCAGC
>CALIWP010000148.1 GCA_938046705.1 uncultured Campylobacter sp.
GCGTATGGGCGGAGTAGGGCGCGGCACTTCGCCGGTGAAAATGCTCTTAAACGGCACCATGCCGGCATTTGTAAAAAGTAGCGTGGCGTCGTTTGGCACTAGGGGTGCGGACGGGATGATCTCGTGACCTTTGCTTGCGAAAAAATTTAAATAAGCTTCTCTAATATCCATTGTTTTATTCCTGATTAAAGTTTTAAAATAGGGCTGATTTTAGCATAAATTTAATAAAACTTGTTTGAGGCCCGCTATAAAAAGGCGTCGGTAAAATTTAAAAATCGCTCGCATTATCCGTTTAATTACTATTTTTTACTATAATTGACTAAAAAACATTAAATTTTGGAAAAAAGATTATGAAAAAACGAGTTGCGATAATAGGATTTGGAAACGACGCGAAGCACTACTATAACGAGCTTCGTCGCTCCGAACACTTCGAGCTGGCGGCGATTTTTGACGGAGTGCAAAATAGCGAAATTTGCGGACGGATTCCTTTTTACGATAATATAAACGACCTTTTGGACTCCGTGCGCATCGACGCTCTTATCGTAACCGACACGCACAAATATCTAAATTTGATACCAAAATGCCTAAATTTTATAAAATTTATCATGCTTGATCCTTGGCTTTGCAAATCAGGCGAGATAAGGGAACTAAAATACTGCTTTAAATCCCAAAATATAGGCGCTTACGTGGCTTTTATAGATAGATTTAATCCCGTTATCGCCTCTATAAAAAAAGAACTCGCCAAAGAAAAAGATATTTTTTCGATAAATATCGCTCGAGGGTTTAGTAGGGGCGTAAATTTGCAGCTTGAAATTTTAGAAAACATCGATGTTGCAAGGTTTATAACGGGTAGCGAGATAATCTTTAGCAATAAAGTTTCAATCCAAAACGACGACAAAAGAAGCGAAACAGACTCGCTTTTTCAGCTTAAATTTAAAAACCAGACGCTAGCTAGTATCCACAACTCAAAGCGCTTTAAAGCAGAACGCTTTACGATCGAATTTGCCGCGAACGGGGGCGTGTATTTCGGCGATATGTTGGGTCTTAAGTTAAACAAATACACGCTTGACGGGCAGCAAAATTTAAAGGTTTATGGCGACTTTTCGCCGATTAAAGCGTTACTAAACGAGTTTTATCAGGCATGTTGCGGCGCAAAAAGCGATCTAAGTACGCTCGAAGACGCACTAAAGGCTCAGGAGGTTTGCGAATGAGGCTAATTTTACTGCTAAACATGGGCGGACCAAACGACCTTAGCGAGGTTGAGGTATTCTTAAAAAATATGTTTAACGACCCGTATATCCTGGGGATAAAAAGCCCGTTTTTGCGCAAATTTGTTGCGTTTATGATAACCAAATCTCGCCTAAAAGCCGCGCAAAATAACTACCGTCAAATCGGCGGAAAATCGCCTATCTGTGAGCTTACGGCGAGACTATGCGGTAAAATTTCGCATTTTTTAGACGATGATACGGCGGTAGCTTTTGCGATGAACTACACGCCGCCTTTTGCGAAGGATGTTTTGGCTGAGTTTACGGAGGCTTCGGAGATCGTCGTTTTTCCTCTCTATCCGCACCATTCGTTTACGACCGTAACGTCTAGTATAAGCGATTTTGAAAAGGCGCAAGCCGAGCTAAATTTAAAGGCGAAAGTAAAAATCGTGGAGCCTTTTTTTGAGGACGAGAGATATAACGAGATCATCGCAGACGGTATCGAAAAAGCTGCAAGTAATCTAAACTCAGGCGAGATAACGCTGGTATTTTCGGCTCACTCTTTGCCGCAAAAAATGATCGATGCGGGCGATGTTTACGAGGAGCACGTCAAGCGTCACGTTCAAATTTTAACCGAAATTTTGGAAAAGCGAGGAGTTAAATTTAAGCAAATTTTGCTCGCATACCAGTCAAAGCTAGGCCCCGTAAAGTGGCTCGAACCATCGCTAAATCAGGCATTGGCTGAGTTAAAAGACAAAAAAGTGCTCGTTTATCCGATCTCCTTTTGTATCGACAACTCTGAAACCGTTTTTGAGCTATCAAAGGAATTTCGCCATATCGCCAGTGAGTTAAATTTTGATTTTTATGACGTCGTAGGCTGTCCAAACGATAGTGAAAAATTTGCTAAATTTATAGCAGACAAAGCTAAGGAATAAAATTTGCTTGCGATAGCATATCTTTTATAAAGGATGCGAAATGACGATCGAAGAGCAAAAATTTATCCAAAAGATTTTGGCCGAGCTTGCGCAAAAAGTTGCTGAAAAGAGTGCAAAAGCAGCAAAAGAGGGCGACTTTGAACAGGAGCTCAAAAAAGCTACCGTACAGGTAAAAACCTCTAAAGAGCCTGATATAGATGGATTTAAAAGGACTCTTACCGAGCTTGGAGCGGCTGGATTTTTATCGCAGATGAACGAACAAAAAATCCAGGAAAAGCTAAGTATCAAAAAAGAGGAGCTGATGGAGGCTCTAGGGCTAAATACCGATATGAAAAAAAGCCTAAGAGATGAGCTTGAAACCGTACTGGACGATCTTTTGACCAAATACGAAAAGGAGCTACGAGCTAGTTTGCAAAGCAACTCCTTGCTAGAAAAACAGCAATCTTTACAAAATAAAAATCCGTCGATGCTGGGGTCGGTTTTGGGTATCGTATAAATTTGGCGTAGTTTTAAGTCGCGGCGAGTCGGCGGTAAAATTTGAGTTTGATGCTTAGTGATTAAAGCCTTAAAAGCTTGACGAGGCTAAATTTGCATGTTTTGAGTGTGGTTGCCTATAGGGTTTTTGGTTGATGAAAAAAATTTCACATAAAGTGGCTATTTTCTTTTACAATCATCAAATTTAAAAATAGCTTTTCAAACTTGTATTTAAAACTACCTATCGGTGTTACACAAATTTGCTTATCATTAAAATTTAAGCAATGCGTCGCAAAGTCGGTAATAAATGATTGAAATTTGACTGGTAGTTTTTGTGTATTTGAAAAAGTAAAAAGGCGAGAGTTTATCTCGCCTAAATTTGATTAATAAAGTCCAAATTTGCCGTCAGAGCGCTTGTAGATCACGCGCATTTTGGCGTCCATATCGTTAAATACATAAAACTGTGCATCGCTATCTTTTAGCTTTTGCATAGCCTCCTCTATCTCTAGTGGTTTATATAGTTCAAGCTCCATAGGGATTATCTCATCTACCTCGCCGTCGTTCATATGTTCGTCGGCAATCGCAGCTCTAACAGCTTTGCCATCGTCTTTATTTTTGACGGTTGTGTTTTTGTCGTGCTCGCGGCGAAGTACTTTTGACGCGCGCTCAAGCGCAAGATCGACTGCAGCGTATAGATCTTTATCTTTGTGGCGGATTACGATCGTGTCTTTTTTTGCCAAATT
This sequence comes from uncultured Campylobacter sp., assembly GCA_938046705.1. Next base: position 3,358 of record CALIWP010000148.1, read on the forward strand.
TAGCGCAAACTCTACGCTAAAACCCTTTTTACCGTTTTTTTCGTCCGCTGAAACTACGCAGCGACCCGAAATTATATCCAGTCCATATTTGTTAAGCGCATCAAATGCGTTTTCTATGTGTTGCTTAATCGAGTCTGTTAGGTCAAACTGTTTACCTACGATGCTTAGATTCATCATCTCTCCTTTGCGTTAAAGTGCTAACATTATAGCATATAAAGTATTATTTTAGAGTTTTTGAATCGTGCGTCTGTGAATTCTTATCGGCGGGACATTGGCATTTGCCGATGTAACAACTACGTCTAATATAACCGTTCCGGCAGATTCCTGGGTCAGTATCGGTACTACCGCCGAACCTCTACCGGCAGCACCGTTGCAAGCTCCTATAGTGCCGAGTGCCATATTTGCTGTTACTGTTACTGTAAACAAAGAGGTGGCGACGTTGTTGGTTGGAAAAGTTGTTTGTAAAATAGGAGTAGGATTACCCGCGTTTAAAAATGCGCAGTTTGCTACTTGCGTGAAATTTGTGTTTAGGAGATTGAAAACAGCTATCTCGGTAGCGCCCTGAGCTAAGAGTTCGGCTTGTTCTCGCAAGAATACGTCCGATGTTTGTTTTGCCGTAGTTGCAGAAGTATTTAGCGAAAACATAGCCAAAGTAGCTATCAAAACTATAAAAATAATCGCCGTTACTAAACTAAATCCTTTTCTCATTAGTATATCGCCTTTGTTTTGCATACAGTAGTCTCGGCCTCTGCAGGCTCTAGCGATCTGCCGGCGTCCCTTATGCATAGTTTTAAAACTATAATACCGTTTGCTTCCGTAAAGTTAAATCTCGTTACGTTTGTAGCTAGCAGATCTGAGTTTCCGTTATTGTACTCTTGTCCTGCCCATGGGCGAAAATTATAATGAAGGAATAAGCTAAAATCTCCATTGGCGCTAGCCACGCCAGGAACTACCGCATAAGCCGTATGAAGTAAGTAGTATTGTTCCGAGATAAGAGCATCTCTGTAGTTTGCTATACTTAGTATGTTATTTTGACCATTGGCTACTATGGTGCCTATGGAATTTGCATTCGTTCTGTTATAGCCAAAAGAAGTAGCGGGGTTAAGACTCATGTTTTTAAACACTATGCCTATATTGCCGTTGGCTATGCTGGCTGCACTGTTGGTGAGATCTCTTATATTTTGATCGGCTGAGAAGTTAGGTGCAGCCGCGGCTACGGCCAATCTGCTTCCGGGAGTCGATATTGTTCCGCTTCCGGCTATGGCTGCTATTGCGGTATTTGGACTACTCAGGTCTGCAAAACCGCTCCATCCTCCGTCCTGAAAGCTCTCGTAGCTATAGGTTATCCATTCAAGAATAGGATAGGTGCTGTTTAGTCCCGCCGCGCTCGTAGATACGAAAGCTCCGTCGTCTAGATTGGGGGGGCGCCCACCCGGCTGTTTTCCTATTGTTGAACCTCTAACTCGTATGGCAAGTCTTTTTGAAATTTGCTCTAGAACTAATTCGGTTTGTGTTTCTAGGGTATTGATGGCTCTACTCTGGAGATAGCTTCTATATATATTAAGAGTCATTTGGATGCCCATATGCGATAAAAGTCCTATTATCACTATAACAACCATTAGTTCAAGCAGGGTAAAAGCTTTTTTCATTTTACCTACCAGACCTTAGTTAAAATCGCTGGCGCGTCGCCGATATTGGCCGAATACGCTCGCAGGATTATCTGATGGCCGTTTCCTTGTCCTCTAGTGTTTTGAGTGGTTGCCGTTACGGCAATCTCCCGTACGTCATTGTCTGCTGCGCCGGACATATTTCGCGAGAGATTTACGTTGCTTACCAAATTTGCCGTTATTATGCTATCTCTATCGTATCCTGCGGCGCTAATTATCTGCGTACGTCTTCCGTTAAATGAGTTCAAAACGCCTGTTCTGTTTTCCCACGGTCTACATACTACGCCTGTTCTTGCTATATTGGAAAAAATTCTTCTTCCCTCTTGAGGTATACCGTTTGTGGTGTAAAAATTATTTAAACCCCCAAATATAGGAGTCGAAAGCCTTGCAAAACTATCCTGCCCTGTGCAACTCCAAGCCGCGGTAGAGATGATGGCTAGTCTTGTTTTAGCATCCATTACTGTTTCTTGTATTACGGCTAGGCTGTTATTTTCTGATACTCTAGAAAATACATTTGGCACTACAGCCATCGTCAATCCCATAATAACGATGGCTAGTATAAGTTCTATTAAAGAAAAGCCCTTTTTTGCTCTTACCATTCTATTCTCTTGCTTGGTTTATTTATGATATTATTTAGCCTGCCGCCGCCTCGCGTACCCACGACATTACCTACGCCTACGTCCGTTCCGTTTTCATCTAGCGCTTGTCCTCCCCAGTTTACGTTATTTGACGTAAAGTTAACGGTAAAGCGATTTACGGCAGCCAAAGCATTTATCGGGTCAAATATAAGCCAACTTGAGGCAGGCATACTGATCACGTCCGTACCTACTATGGTGCTTGATAGCCCCATGTTGCCTATTCCGTTTGCCGGAATCGGAGTGGCCGGGGCTATCGTAGTCGTAGCAGCGCCTGCTAGTGCTCCGCTCGTTCCTTGAGCTAAATTTGTATGAGCCGTATTTACAAACCAATTACTCGCTTGCGGTAGCTGAGTGCCTGCGGCTAGAGTGTATATAGTGCTATTGCAATCGCTACAATGTACGCCGTAGTATAGGTTCTCATTAAATCCAGCTTGCGGTCCGGTGTATGTCGGCGCATATACCCTGCCGTAGTAAAATTGCGTCGTACTGACGGCGGTAGGTTTTGCGTATGCGGCGCCGGCTACGGAGTCTGTATCCGATATATTGCCTATTGTTAAGTTTTGGTTACTTAAAGTAAATGGATTTTTAGGTATATTTACGCTTCTTGCAAAATTTAGCCTTACAGTTACAGGTGCCGTTCCGCCGTTAAAAGCGTTGGCGTTTACGCTATATGCGCCGTTGTTTGCTACGGCGTTTACTTTTCTTACGAAACTAGGCGGATTGTTGTCAAAAAATATAATTGCATTTTGAATATCTGCAAGCGTCGCCGCGCCGCCGTTGTTTGTTCTAAAGTCGCCTAAAATTTGATCGATTCCTAATGTAAAATTATTATTTCTAGAATAGCAACCGGTATTGTATAGCGTAGCAACCGTCCTAGCGGCATCGCCTAATCTAGCCGTTAGACCAAACGTTACATTTGCTCCCATAGGCGCAACGTTTGACATATATGTCATATTTCCGCCGGCAAAATTAGTTACGGTTAAATTTTGCGCCGCTATATCATTTGGTACGAATAGCAAATTTTGCTCGCCTCTAGTTTGGGTATCGCAACCTATCTGGCCGTTTGCGTCTTCTGTCGTGGTATCGCTATCTGTTATGCAGTCGCTAGGATTGCCGCCGGTGCCTCTATCTACGTTTGTCCACTTCGTATCTTTGGCGTGTATGG
>CALIWP010000149.1 GCA_938046705.1 uncultured Campylobacter sp.
AAAATATTTCTCCAAATTTTAAAGAAATCTGCAACATATTATCAAAAATATTCCGTGTTTTAAGCAAAAATATAAAAGAATTAAATTAAAATCACAATCTAATATTAACGAAATAAAGGAGATAAAATGGAATTTTTATCGTTTCTCTTTCTGGCTATAGCCGTTTTTATAGCTTGGAAAAAGCCTGAAAAAGAGGGCTTAGCGTTTGGCGCATTTGCCGTGGGGACGGCGATTTGCTTTATTATGTTTTTCATCGCCAGCTGGACGTCCCTGCTGCCTTACGCGGCGTACTAGGAGGGCTAGATGAGTCTTTTTAACGAGAAAAATTTCGACTTCGTCATGGCCACCGCGGTCTTGCTCGTGCTTGCTATCCCCGTCGGTATCGCAAACATCTATCTTGGCTACGTCATCGGCGAGGCCCTTGCACGCTTTGCTGGTGGGAGCGCATAGGCATGGTCGTAGTCGGCGTTGCGGGTATCTTGATACTGCGCTACGGACTAAAGGCGCGCTACATAGCCGCCGTGCTTTTTGGCGCTGCATACGGCATTTTTATGACGCTAAGACACGCTAGCTTTAGCTTGTATAGAGACGTCGGCATGGGCTTTGGCGGCGATATATTCGGCGCGCATACATATACGTGGGGCATTTTGGTGTACTGGGTCGTGGTCGTAGCAATGGGGCTTATGATGCTTTTTGCCAAAGACAAAGTCGTCTCGGGCGATATCTCGCGCTCGGACACTAGGATAAAGCCTCTTAGTGCGTATTCAAAATTTGTCATCGCATTAAGCCTATTTGTCATCCTATCAAATGCCGTTCAGGCGCTCATCTCAGCAGGTATCCCTCCCTATAGCGGTAAGGGCGATCCTGAGCGCATCAGTCTAAATAACACTTGGACTTCAGGCGTTTGGAAAAGGTTTGAAAAGCCGTTTTCATTTGTCGGCGCAAACGTCGTCGAGGATCCGTTTATAGCGGGCGAGCCTAAAGAGATAAGCGTCAAATTTAACTCCGATCCAAGCGCCGGCGCATTTGCGGATGTGAAGCCTGCGCTTAGCGTGAAAAACAGCTTTCCGCTTCCATTTGAGACAAAAGGGATTTTTGGCAAAGGCGTAACGAGCGGACTTGCGTATAACGCTAAAAACGATACTTTCGGCATCTCAAACACCGAAGGCGGAGTTTATTTTACGGATGCGAATTTTAAAGAGATCGCTCACGCTATCATCGACAAGCCAAACGGCCGCAATATCAAAAAGGCCGTCGCATCGACATTTGTAGGCGATATGCTGGTGAGTACGGGCTTTAACAAAACAACCTTCGCCGTTAAGCCGGTGGAAAAAGTGGACGCGTATCACGAGTGGAGATATTTTAGAGAGAGTAGCGGCGGACTCGAGTCTGCATGGAAATTTGACCGCCCGGCGCTTTTAACGATAAGGGCGAAAAAACAGTACGTTCTAACGCTCGCAAAAGATCCGCAGAGCACATATATGTATATGATTACGGTGCCAAACGAGCGCGCTAAGAACTTGATCCTCATAAAAGTCGATAGCAAGGATAAGATGCTAAGCGGCGAAACTATCGTTACATCGGCCCTTGCGCTAAAAGATAAACGCGATCTAAAAGACTACTACGTCACGGCCGGCGATATCGCGGACGGTAAGTTTTTGGCCTACTCCAAAAACTACAACACCTTACTCGTGATCGACCTTGCGGAGGCAAAGGTGGTTGATGCCTACGCGATGCCGCAAATAGGCGACATCTCAGGCATGGCGATAAAGGGCGGCAGTATCTACGCTCTAGCTCATAAAGACGGCAAAGTAAACGTCGTAGAGCTAAACAATCCTCTGGGCGAGTAAATTTAACCCAGGCCAAGGCAAATTCGTCCGTTTCGCGCGGGCGAGTTTGCCTCTATCCTAAATCCTCTTTAAGCTTAAATTCGGTCAAATTTTATATAATTTGGCGTAACCATAAAAACCAAAGGAGCGAAAATGAATTTTTTAGAAGTGATGAAATTTCGCCACGCGTGCAAAATTTTCGATGAAAATAAGAAAATAAGCGCAGGGGAATTTGATTTTATCTTGGAGGCCGGTAGGCTAAGC
>CALIWP010000150.1 GCA_938046705.1 uncultured Campylobacter sp.
GGTTTTTCCATCATTTCTATATTTTTATTACACATCTATATCTATCGTCCTGAAGCTATTTCAAAATAAAATAATATAAAAAATATTTATAAATTCATTCTAAATTTTATAATTCAAAACAGGATCACATGGCAAAGAGAAAAGGGCAGAGGGGCATTATATAATTGGAAAAACGGCATGGAAGATATATGGTTTGCCACTATGTCCAAAGACTACACCTTTAATGTAGAGGCTGTAAAGACAAGGAGAAGAGTTGTAGCTCCTTACAAGGTTGACGGAAAGCCCAAAGACTGGGAAGAAACCGATGAGGGAAACTTTAGAAATACCTATCCGTCCAATTTTTGGGACGATATATCCATACCCTATTGGTCTATGCCGGAAAATACCGCACATCCTACACAAAAGCCTGAAAAACTTTTAGCTAAGCTGATACTGGTAAGCTCCAATGAAAAAGATATAGTATTTGATCCGTTTTTAGGCTCGGGCTCTACCTCGGTATGTGCTAAAAAACTTGGAAGACATTATGTAGGTATAGAACAAAACGAGCAGTACTGTGTGTGGGCTGAGAAAAGACTTGAAATGGCAGATGCCGATAAGAGGATACAAGGTTATGAGGACGGAGTATTCTGGGAAAGAAATGCAAGAAAGTAAGTCAAAGAAGCCTAATTATATTTTCCTTATAAAAAAATTAGAAATTAGTTATATTATAGTAAATGAGAAGTATTGGGAAGAGGTATATTATAGAGTTTATACTTCCAAATCAGTTATGCTAATGATGATTGGATATAAGGAGGAACAATGTCAAGGTATATTATAGAGTTTATACTTCCAAATCATTTATACTACAGTAAATCAAAATTAGATAAAATGCTAAAAACGCAGGCTAGTATCGTCTCAAACGTGATTTTGGGCGAGTTTAAGATGGCGTATAAATTTTTTACTTTATTCTGTTTTTTAGCAAAAAGCAGAGGCGATCAGCTACTTTTAGCCGAGATAATAAGCGTTTGCGACAAGATCGCTGCGATGATAGAGCCCGTTTTTAGCGGCCAAAGCCTGCAAACCGGCAAGCTCGTGTATCACTATCTGGTTTACGAGCTGCGAGAGTTGAAAGCGAATTTTATAAACTAATCTTTTTGCTTTTTTATATTGCTATTTTTACAAATTTAGCGCGCTTAAGCTGCGGCGAATTTAATCATATTTTCAAATTTGCATTAATCCAAAGATATTTAAATTTAACGCTCTGCCGTAAATTTAAATATCTTTTAAAATTTCATCCGCTATTTTCCCCGCGCCGCCGTTATCTATCTGCCCAGAAAGCTGGCTTGAAATTTGCGCTATTTTCATATCATTTATCAAATTTAGCATCTCATCCGCATCGATCTCGCCGCCTTTTTGAAAGCAAAATTTGGCCAAATTTTGATCCACGAGAAATTTCGCATTAAATACCTGATGGTTGTTTGCGGCATAAGGATAAGGCACGAATACGCTAGGCAGTGCATTTGCCGTGAGCTCCCACAGCGTGCCCGCCCCTGCGCGGCTTATCGCCAGATCTGCGCGGCTCATCTTAAGCTCTATTTTAGGATCAAAGTCAAAAAGCTCAAGCTCATCGCTGCCAAGAGCAAGCTTTTTATACTCCTCTTGCAAGCTCTCAAGCGCGTTTTTACCGCATTGATGGATGATTTTTACGCCTTTTTGTTTAAAAATCGGAGCCAGCTTTAAGGCTAGCGAATTTATCGCCGCAGCACCTTGCGAGCCGCCTAAAAACATCACCGTTTTTAACTCGCTGCGAAGCCTAGCCGAGCTAAAAAATCTCTCCGCAACGGGGTAGCTAAAGACAGGCTTAAAATACGAGCTAAAAAAGCCCTTTGCAAGCGGTTTTAAGAGCTTGTTTAGGTTGCCTATCACTGCGTTTTGCTCGTGGATAAAAAGCGGCGTGCGCGAGATGATGGCCGCAAATGCCGCAGGCGCCGCGCTGTATCCGCCCACGCTAACAACGGCTTTTACGGCGTGTGCCTTGAAAATTTTGCGGCATTTAAAAGCTAAATTTAGGATATTAAAAAGCGAAAAAAACTTGCCTAGTCCTTTTTTATTTACAACTCCGCTACTTGGTAGGAAAAATTTCTCGCTAAATGCGGCGTCGTTTTCAAACCACATTTTATCCTGTCCGCTGCTTGAGCCTACAAATATCGTCCTGCATCCGCGCGAAATCAGTCCTCGTTTAGAGCTTTTGCGACGGCTAGGTGTCCGCCAGTGCCACCGCCACAGATTACGATAGTGCCGCTTTCTATTTTGTTTCGAGGTTCGCCACTGGTTAAATTCGACGGCAAAATTTCAGCCGAAATTTGTTCTTTATCTTTTAAATTTTCGGGCGTCAAATTTTACTCCTTGTCGTCTAATTTCGGACGTTCAAATTTGACCTTAAATTTGCGTCGTAAGTCAAATTTGAGCTCAATCTTTTACTTTTTTGCTCACCATCAGCACCATGCCGACTCCTATGCAAAGCGCTAGGATCGAGCTGCCGCCGTAGCTTAGAAACGGTACGGCGATGCCTTTGATAGGCGTGATCGATGTGATGCCGTATGAGTTCATGATAAACGAAAACGAGATGAGAAGCCCGACGCCGAGCGTAAAGAGGTGATAGACTTTGTTTTCACTCCTTGACGAGACGCGAAAGATGCGGAAAAGCAAAATCAAAAGAAGCGACGTGATGATAAGTATCCCCAGCACCCCGACCTCCTCGGCGATACCGGCAAGTACGAAGTCCGTGTGCACTTCGCTCAAAAATCCGAGCTTAAACACGCCAGCTCCCAGCCCCTCGCCGAAAAATCCGCCGTGCTTTATCGCATTAAGCGAGTGCGAGATCTGATATGGCTCAGGCACACCCTCGACGCGAAACATATTTGCCATATTTTCGGGCATAAGCGAAAGGACCATATTTTGCACCGTGCCCCACCATGATTTTATACGTAAAATTCGGTGCTCAGACGTAAAAATAGCCACGATGGCAAGCACTGAAGCTCCCGCCATACCGATGACAAAAAGCCGCTTGCTAGTGCCGGCAAAAAGCATCATAACGATAAGCGTAAGTGCTAAAACTACGACTTGGCCGAGGTCGTTTTGAAGGATGGCGATGAGATAAACGGCGATCAAAAACAAAAATATATAAGGCAAAATGAGCTTAAATTCTTGCTTTAAGCTTTTTTTTCTCTCATCTATCTTGCGCGCAAAGCTCCATGCTAAAAAGTAAACGAAACCGATCTTAAAAAACTCAACAGGCGCTAGAGAAAAGCCCGGCAAACGTATCCAGCGCTTGGCTCCGCCCGCATCGGTTACTAGCGAGCTAGGCAGCGCGTGCATAGCTCCCATCGCGATAGCGCAAAAGCCAAACAAACAAAAGCCGATCCAGAACATGGATTTATCAGGGTCAAGCCGCGAAATGCCCCACATCAAAAATATCCCGATCACGCCAACGGCGAGCTGTCTGATAAAAAAATGATAAGGCTCGTAGTTAAAGAAAAGTACGGTAAAAACGGGCAAGGATAGCGAAAAAACGATACCGATAGTAATGAGCGCGACGCAAGAGTAAAATATCCACTTATCCGCCTGCATTTTTCCCTTTCCCGAGTTAAATTTAAAGGGCGATTTTACTTAACTATGACTTACAAAGATGTTAATCGGATATTTAAAAATTTTAATTTTATCTCAAAAAAAGAGTCCTGAAAAAATTAAAAATATACTAACATAAATTATATAGATATAAAATTTTAATTTTGTATTAAGTAAACAATTTGTAACATACGCGCATTATGCAAATTTAGCATAAAACCAATAAGGAGTCTAAATGAGGGTGAAATTTTCAGTTGCCGCATGTGCGGTTTTGGCGCTATTTGCAGCGCAAGCAAATGCCGCCGATACGGTTAAGCTAGAAGGCGTCGAGATAAACAGCGTCGGCGATAACATCAGCGAGAGCGGTATCAGCGAGGGCATCCTAGCTAAAAACGTACAAAACGGTATCCTAGCCGGCAAAAAGGTGCTAGACACCCCGTATCAAATAAGCACGATCACAAAAGAAACTATGAATCACCAAGGCGTAACTGGCTTTGAGGAGGCGGTAAAATACTTTCCGTCCGCGCAGGTTCAGATGAGAGGCGGCACCACAGTCGGTCGTCCGCAAACACGCGGCTTTGAGGGTAGCGTCGTGGGTAACGTTTTTTGGGACGGCTTTTACGCTATCTCGACTACGGCGATTCCTATGGCGATGTTTGAGAGCTTGCAGATACAAAACGGTCTTGCCGGCTCGCTCTACGGCCCGCAAAATCCAGTCGGCGTCTTTAACTACACTAGAAAACGCCCGGTAGATAACGAGCACAGTATTTGGGCTGACTACGCTTCGCGCGAGCACTTCGGCGTGGGCGTAGATAGCTCAATGAAATTTGACAAGGTGGGCTACCGCGCGGTCGTATACGGCTCAGACGGCGCAAAACAGGTAAAAGACAGCAACTATCAGCGCCGCCTAGCCAGCCTCACGCTCGAGTTTTATCCGACCGAGTCGCTTACGTTTGAGACTGCGGCTAGCTACTACGAGCATAACACTCACGGATTTGCGGGACTTTTTGCGCTTTACGTAAAAGACGGCATGATCAGAAACGACCTAAGGCTACCAGATCCGGTCGATAACAAAACTCCTGGCCTTGGTCAGCCATACGGCGGTATGAATCTAAAAACGACGACAGCTAGCGCTAAATTTAAATACGCTCCGAGCGAGGATTGGTATTTCGAGGGCGGATATCAGTTCCAGCGAGCAGACCGCCACATACACAGCGTCGTAAATAGGATCACGGATAAAAACGGCAACTATGATACCTATCACAGCGGCGGAGCGACTGCGGCGTATAGATTTGACCTACCTAGCGGCTATTTAAAGGCGGTCACGGACTTTGATACCTGGGGACTAAATCACAACTTTAGCGTGCAGGCAAACGGATACAGATACGTACAGTACCGTTACTCAAATTTAAGCACGACTACAAAAGCGGGCTCGGCA
>CALIWP010000151.1 GCA_938046705.1 uncultured Campylobacter sp.
GGTATGGCTCTAGGCGTACTAGGCGGTATCGGTCTTGTTATCTTGGTGTTTGCATTCGGTATGAAGCCAGGCAAACCAGCAGTAGACGTCATCCTAACGATCCTAGCCGTCGTCGTAGCTAGCTCTACGCTACAAGCAGCGGGTGGTCTTGACGTTATGCTTCAGATAGCAGAAAAAGCGCTAAGAAAAAACCCTAAATTCGTCTGTATCCTAGCCCCTCTTTGCGGCTGGACGCTAACGGTTCTATGCGGCACCGGACACACGGTTTATACGCTGCTACCGATCATCTACGACGTATCTATCAAAAGCGGCATCCGTCCGGAAAGACCGCTGGCTGCTACCACTATCTCGTCTCAGCTAGCTATCATCGCTAGCCCGGTTTCGGTTGCGGGCGTATCTATGGTCGCCGTTTTGCTAGGTACCGGCACCGTTCATATCGACGGGTTTACCAGCTACGTAGATCTACTAAAAGTCACTATCCCGTCAACCTTTATCGGTATGCTTATCATAGGTACTTACTCGATCTTTAGAGGTAAAGACCTAGATAAAGACCCTGATTTCCAAGAGAGGATCAAAGACCCTGAGCAAAGAAAATATATCTACGGCTCAGACGAATCTCACTCTCTAATCGGCGCAAAACTCCCTGCTAAACAGTGGAACGTGATGTGGATATTCCTAGCTACTATCGCTATCGTGGCGGTTCTAGGCTACTATAAACAACTCCGCCCTAGCTGGACTAGCGACGTCCCTGGCAAATCTATCGAAATCGTAGTGGATAAAAAAGTAGTTAAAAACATCACCGTAAAAGACGGCCAAGTAGTATCTACTGTAACCGATAGCAAAATCGTCTCAGACGTAAAAGACAATAAAGTAAAAGACGCTACTAAATTTACGAACGTAGAAGTCCTAGATAAAGACAAAAAAGTAACTCAAACTATCGTACTTCAAGACGGCAACGTAGTTATCACCAAAGAGGGTAAAACCGAAACCGTCGCAAACGCTAGCATCGTAGTAAAAGATACTATGAAAAAGACAGCGCCTCTAGGCATGGTCGATACGATCCAAATTTTCATGCTTTTAGCCGCGTCTATCATGATGATCTACTCAGGCATCAAGGCTGCTAAGATCGCTCAAAACGAGATCTTCCACAGCGGTATGGTCGCGCTCGTAGCGATCTACGGCATCAGCTGGATGGCTGATACGATGTTCCACTCTCACATCGAGATGCTAAAAGGCTCGCTAGGAGAGGTGATGAGGGCCTATCCGTGGATGTATATCGTCGTAGGCATGCTAATTTCTAAGTTCCTAAACTCCCAAGCAGCAGCTGCTGCGACATTCGTACCGCTTGCAGTTCAGATCGGCGTGGATCCTGGCATCATCGTCGCGTTTGCTACGGCTTGCTACGGATACTTTATCCTTCCAACATATCCGAGCGACCTTGCTGCGATTCAGTTTGACCGCTCAGGCACGACAAAGATCGGCAAATACGTCATCAACCACAGCTTTATCATCCCTGGTCTTATCGGCGTGTTTAGTTCGTGCGCAGTGGGTTGGGTGTTAGCTAACCTTTACGGATTTATAAAATAATCTTGCCTTGCGAGACTTGCTTAGGCTCGTCTCGCGAGCGCTTTTGAGAGAGATTTGAAATTTTAAGTCTGCGGCAGACTACTTGTCTAACCTTGACTTAAAATTTCTGCACAACTCTCAAAATCATCTCGCGATACTTCGCCTTATCGTTTTATGTTCAAATTTGAGTCACCGAGACCTGCATCTTGAAAATGCTAAATTTAAACCTGCGCATAGCGCAGCAACTTCTCACGTGCAGTGGGGTTAGAGAGGGCTTGGGAGAGGAAGGGGCGACGCTTCGTAAGTAGAACCCCCTTCCTCTCCCAAAGAAAAGAGAAAGGCGGATATAAAAGGGAGCTCTTTTGCTTCGCTACGCTCGCAACTGCAAAGCAGAGCGTAATTCAAGCCCCTTCCCCCTTAACAAAAAAGATTGACTTGCACAAAAAGTTTAATTTATAACTCTAAATTTGACTAATTCAAATTTGGCACCTTAAAAGCGCAGGTCTCGGTGCGTCAAATTTGGATTCAAGATTATTCAAATTCGGTTTCGTTGCAAATCTACGGTGAGCGATTTGCGCGTGTATTTTACCGCCTTTGTCAAAAACCGGGGCGAATTTATAACCGCGAAAGCAAAAAGCGGTAAAATGCGCTAAAAAAGGAAAATCAATAAAATGAGCGAAAATTTACGAAATAGCGGCGCTGGCGGGCTGATTTTGGGTATAGAAAGCAGCTGTGACGATAGCTCGGTTGCTCTGCTAGACATAGAAACGCTGGAGCTAAAATTTCACAAAAAAATATCGCAAGATGCCGAGCATTGCGCATTTGGCGGAGTGGTTCCGGAGCTAGCCGCGCGCTTGCATACGGCTGCGCTACCTAAAATTTTAGAGCAGATCAAGCCCGAGTTACCGCGCGTAAAAGCCGTCGCTGTCACGAACGAGCCCGGGCTCTCCGTGAGCCTAGTGGGCGGCGTCGCGATGGCAAAGGCGCTCGCCTCGTCGCTGCGCGTGCCGCTAATCGCCGTAAATCACCTCGCCGGGCACGTGTATTCGCTATTTTTGTCGCAGGAGGCGCGGCTGCCTGCGGGCGTGCTGCTCGTTAGCGGCGGGCACACGATGGTGCTAGATATCGGCGCGGACGGGGCCGTGAGCGTGCTGGCCGCGACGATGGACGATAGCTTCGGCGAGAGCTTTGACAAGGTCGCAAAGATGCTGGGGCTGGGGTATCCTGGCGGCGTAGCGGTCGAAAAGGCGGCAAAGAGCGGGCGCGAGAGGTTTAAATTTACCGTGCCGCTGCTTGGCGACGCGCGCACGGCGTATAGCTTCTCGGGGCTAAAAAATCAGGTCCGCGTCGAAACCGAAAAGCTCGCCGAAAGCGGAAATCTGGGCGCGCAGGATGTCGCGGATATCTGCTTTGCCTTTGAAAATACGGCTTGCAAGCATATTTTAAACAAGCTAGAAAAGATCTTTGCCCAGCGTAAATTTGAGCGTTTCGGCGTCGTGGGCGGAGCGAGCGCGAACCTAAATTTGCGCTCCCGCCTAAAGGCTCTATGCGATAAATACGGCTGCGAGCTCATCTGCGCGCCGCTAGAGTTTTGCTCCGATAACGCCGCTATGATCGCGCGCGCGGGACGCGAAAAGTACCTGCGCGGCGAGTTTGCGGGGCTTGATTTGCAGGCTAGTCCGAGAAGCGAGCTAACGAGGATTTAGATTTGGCTTTTGGCTGAAATTTGCTTTTTAGCTCAAATTTGGCGATTATTACCCCAAATTTAGCTTTTTGTGGCGCTGTTGCGAGCAGGCGAGTATAAAGCACGGCAAATCTAAATTTGGCGCGATGAGTTAAAAGCGCCAAATTTATAGAATCTAAAATCGTTTCGCTAAAAAAATACCGCGACAATCGCCGCAAACGCTAAGACTGAATAAATTAAGATTTTGACTATGCTTGTTTTTGCGCCGGCTTTTCGCTCGTAAAATACGCTTAATTTGTATTCTGAGCTCTTAAGCGTGCGCCATGCCGCAAAAATCGCCATCACCAAAAGTAACGAGCAAAATTCTCGCGACGGCAAGCCTCTAAAATCCTCCAAAAATAAAATAGTCGCAAGAAGCGTCGCCAAGCAAAACAGCATAAAAAATATCCAGCTCAAAGCGAAGAAAAATACGGCGTCCATTTTGCAATCTATGCCGTGATTTTTATATGCTGCGACCCTAAAGCCGATATAAACGGCAAGCAATGCGCAAGATAGTATCGTGAGCGGGTTAAATAGCGCAGAAAGCGTCATTTGGCTCGTCTCTGCGCCCAAGATAGACGCCATGGGCGCAAAAGTAACGAAGGCGCAAAAGTAAAAAAGGATAAATAAAATTCTAGCCTGGAAAATGACGCTAAGAACTGATTTTATGATTTTTAACAATTGTTTCCTTTAAACGTTTGGCGACTTAGGGCTTGAAATTTGACTACGATTTTAGCTAAATTTTAAATGAAATTTATCGACTCTCGTCTAGCGGGTCTTAAATTCGGCGTTGCTATATAATGTATTTACTTGAGCCGTTTAAATTTGAAATGCGGCGAGTCGCCTTTTGGTTTATAAATTTATCTGCTTTATCGCTCGTAAAATTTCATCCTCGCGGGCTAAAAAATCCTTTGCGATAACGATAAATTCGTTATTTTTTAGCGAGGCTGCGTAGTAGATCGGCTCTTTTAGCGTCGCTAGATCGATCATCTTTGCGCCAGCCCCCGCAGCGATCATCTCGCCCGCAGCGTTGTCCCAGATAGAGCTTGGCGAGTAGCGCATATACGCACCCGCGAGATTTTCGGCGATGCGGCAGTATTTGATCGCCGAGCTTAGTCGCGCGATGTCAAAATTTAGAGCGGTCGCGAGCTTGCCGGCTGATACGTTTTTGCCGCGTTTACCGCTGATTATCGTTTGCGGCGCTCTCTCGTTTACGGCTAAAATTTGCGGGATAAACGCTCCGTTTTTATAAAGCTCTTTTTGTGTTTGCCCGCCCTTTGCCGCGCTATAAATTTCGCCGGTAACCGGCACGTAGATAACGCCAAGAACGGGGCGAGCGTCCTCTATGAGCGCGATACATACGCAAAACTCGCCGCTACCTTCGATAAAATCCTTCGTGCCGTCTAGCGGATCGATGAGCCAAAACGTCCGCGCGGACTCGACTAAAATCTTTTCCTCCGAGCAGATCGGGATTTGCGAGCTTTTTAGCGTTTCAAATATCGCGGCGTTTGCAGCAAGATCGGCTGAGGTCACGGGTGAATGATCGGTTTTTAAATTTACCTCGAAATCCCGGCCGTTTTTACCGCATACGCTTTCGCTCAAGGTCGAACGAGCTGCTAAAATCTCGTCGTCAAAGCCCTTGTGGGCGTAAAATTTCATTATCTCGTCGCCTGCTTTTGTGGCCGCAAGCTTGGCTAAGCGTAATAGTTCGTTTAAATTTTGCATTTTGGTTTCTTTTTGCTGTATTTTTAA
>CALIWP010000152.1 GCA_938046705.1 uncultured Campylobacter sp.
CTGATGGCCGGGCTGATGTTTGTTTTTATGCTCATCATCGGCGCCGTCGTCGTAAAATACGTCCTTAGCCAAAGCGATCTGGCAAAACTACAAAAAGACTTAAGCGAGCGTGAAAAGCAAATCGCCTCATCACAAAGCGAGCTCGTTCGTAAAGAAAATGTCATAAAAGAAATTTTTTCAAATTTGGACCGCGCAAAGAGCGAAAATAAAGAGCTTGCTGACATAAACAGGCTTGTAAACGAGATGCTTGAAGGCGTCAAAAAAGAGAAAAACGAACTCACGAATCTAACCCAAACCTACGAGATAAATCTAAACGATGCGAATAAAACTATCGCGGATTTGCAGGATAGAGTGCTGCAGCTGGGGCAAATTTTAGCGCAAAAAGACGAGGCGCTAAATGAACTAAGCGCAAAATACGGCGATGAAGTCTCAAGATATGCCGCGCTGGAAGAGGATTTTAACAAAACAAAAGACAAGATCAAAGACATCAGCTCGCTTCGCTCAAATGTCATATCAAATTTACGCGCCAAGCTCGGAAACAAGGTCAGCATAGACCCAAGCTCGGGCGTCGTGTCGTTGCCTGAGTCTATACTTTTTGACACGGGTTCATACGAGCTAAGAGACGAGGCGAAGGCGCGTCTAAAGGAAATTTTGCAGACTTATTTCGAGGCGATTTTAAATAACGAAGAGATCGCAAAACACATCGATAGGATCGTGATCGAAGGGCATACGAACTCCGTTGGCAGCTACATGTACAACCTTGATCTGTCGCAAAAGCGCGCGTATTCGGTGCTAGACTTTATCTACTCGTGGAACAAAGACAAGCGCCTAGAGCACTATCTCATCGCTAGCGGGCGCAGTTTTAGCGATCTGGTGATGAAAAACGGCAAAGAAGACCCCGACGCCTCAAGGCGCATCGAGATCAAATTTTCGATCTCGGACAAAGAGTCGATGAAAGAGATGCAAGATCTCTTGGAGCGGCAAAATCAAAAGTATTCAAAAGACTAAATTTAACGGACTCGAGTTTTACGTACTTCGCGACGACCTGATGGATGGCGAATTTAACGGCAACAAGGCTAGAAAGCTGGAGTATTTCCTGCATGCTGGTCTTGGCGGTATAAAGCGCGTCGTTAGCTACGGCTCAAGCCAGTCAAACGCGATGTATAGCCTAAGCGTTTTTGCGAAGATGAAGGGGCTCGAGTTTCACTACGTAGTTTCAAATTTAAACTCAAATTTAGCAGAAAATCCGATCGGAAATTTTAAATTTGCCCTTGAAAACGGTATGAAAATTTATATAGATAAAGATAGACTGGCTAGGGCTAGGGCTCTAGCTTACGAACTAGCCGGCCTAAAAGAGGGCGAGATTTACGGCGACGAGACAGTAAATTTGACGGACGGTGCTGGCAGTAACGGGTCAAATTTAAAGGATACAGGCGAGTTAAATTTGAGTAAATTTGATAGATCGGCAAAGCTTGCGGGTATAAATTTCGGCGAATTCG
>CALIWP010000153.1 GCA_938046705.1 uncultured Campylobacter sp.
TTATACGCTAGAGCAAACGGCGGCAAATTTCTGCTGCGTATCGAAGATACCGACCTAAAACGCAACTCCGAAGAAGCCACGCAAGCGATAAAAGAGGCCTTTGCATGGTGCGGGCTGGATCACGACGGCGAGGTGACCTATCAGTCTCGTAGATTTGACGTATATAAAGAGTACGTACAAAAGCTGCTAGCCGAGGGCAAAGCCTACAAATGCTACATGAGCAAAGACGAGCTAGACGCTCTGCGCGCCGAGCAAGAAGCGCGAAAAGAGAGGCCCAAATACGACAATCGCTACCGCGAATTTACAGGCACTCCGCCTGCGGGAGTCGAGCCCGTCATCCGTATCAAAGCGCCTCTAAGCGGCGAGATCGTGATCGACGACGGTATCAAAGGTGAGGTCAAATTTAGAGTCGAGGATATCCTGGATGATTTTATCATCGCACGCTCTGACGGCACTCCGACCTATAACTTTACAGTTGTGATCGACGACGCGCTAATGGGCGTAACCGACGTCATCCGCGGCGACGATCATCTATCAAATACCCCAAAACAAATCGTACTTTACGATGCGCTTGGTTTTAAGGCGCCGAAATTTTATCACGTCGCGATGATAAACGGCGAAGACGGTAGCAAACTAAGCAAACGCCACGGCGCGACCGACGTGATGGAGTATAAGCGCATGGGTTATCTACCTGAGGCTCTTTTAAATTTCCTCGTTCGCCTAGGCTGGAGCCACGGAAACGACGAAATTTTCGGCATGGACGATATGCTAAAGTACTTCGATCCGCACGATATAAACAAGAGCTCAAGCACCTATAACGCAAGCAAGCTAGAGTGGCTAAACGCCCACTACATCAAGACTCTGCCGTACGAGAGACTAGCAAAAGAGATGCTTGAATTTGATATAGATTTTAAAGCGATGCCAAAGGGCGAGGTGCTGTTAAATTCATTGCGAGAACGCTCAAAAACGCTAGTTGAAATGAGCCAGAGCGCAAGAACGATCATAAACGCTCCAAGCGCATACGACGAGAAAGCCTATGCTAAATTTATCACGCCCGAAAGCAAGGAAAATTTGGCTAAATTTGCCGAAATTTTGGACGGAAATTTAGACGCCAAGGGCTACGAAGAGACGACGGGTAAATTTTTAGAAGCAAACGGCTTAAAGCTAAAAGACCTAGCTCAGGCGCTTCGCGTCGCGCTAACTGGAAATAGCGTAAGCCCGGGGATATTTGAGGTGCTCGAAGTTTTGGGCGCGGACGAGACGAAAAAACGAATAAAAAATATTTTAAAGGAGAATAAATGACACACGTAACTAACGAAGAGGCGCTCGCGTATCACGAGGGCGGCAAGATAGAGATAAAAGTAAAAACCCCATGCGCGACGGCTAGAGACCTATCTATGGCGTACACGCCGGGCGTTGCGGTACCTTGTAAAGAGATCGAGGCCGACAACGAGCTAGCCTACAAATACACCAACAAAGCAAATTTAGTAGCCGTCATCACCGACGGTACGGCTGTGCTAGGCCTAGGCGACATCGGCGCGGTAGCCGGCAAACCCGTGATGGAAGGCAAGGCGGTTTTGTTTAAAAAATTTGCAAACGTAGACGCCTTTGACATCGAGCTAGACGAGCATGATCCAGATAAGATCGTTGAAATTTGCAAAGCGCTCTCTCCAACTTTCGGCGGTATAAATTTAGAAGATATCCGCGCTCCAAAGTGCTTTGAGATCGAGCGCAAACTACAAGAAGCAGTCGATATCCCGGTCATGCACGACGATCAGCACGGCACGGCGATGATAACAAGCGCTGGCATAATAAACGCGATGGAGATTTCGGGCAAAGATATCTCAAAAATCAAAATCGTAGTTAGCGGAGCGGGCGCGGCGGGCATCGCATGCGCGAAGATGTATAAAGCGCTTGGCGCAAAACACATCGTGATGGTAGATAGCAAAGGCGTGATCCATAAAGGTCGCACAGATCTAACTCCGGAAAAGCTAGAATTTGCCCTAGAAACCGCAGATAGAACGCTAGCGGACGCGATGAAGGGCGCGGATATGTTCCTAGGCCTTAGCAAACCCGGCGTCGTAACCAAAGAAATGGTCGCGTCGATGAACGACGAGCCGATTATTTTCGCGCTTGCTAACCCGACTCCGGAAATCTTCCCTGAAGACGTCGCTAGCGTGCGAAACGACGTGATGATGGGAACCGGCCGTAGCGACTATCCAAACCAGGTAAATAACGTTCTTGGCTTTCCGTTTATATTCCGCGGCGCGTTAGACGTCAGAGCTAAAAAAATCACCGAAAATATGAAAATGGCTGCGGCGCGCGCGCTTGCAAATTTGGCTAAAGAGCCCGTGCCTGCGGAGGTTTGCGAGGCATTTGGCGTAAAAGAGCTAAAATTCGGCAAAGACTACATCATACCAAAACCGTTTGACAAACGCGTCCTAACGGCGGTAGCTCCTGCGGTAGCGCAGGCTGCGGTCGACGACGGCGTAGCTAGAGTGAAGGATTTTGACGTAAAAGCCTATACCGAAAAGCTCGCAAAGGGTCTGTAAATGAAAAACGTCAGGCTCATCTCTCACCCGCTCATCGAGCACAAACTAGCGATTTTAAGGGATAAAAACACCGAGCCGTTTCAGTTTAGGATGCTCGTGGACGAGATCAGCCATCTGATGATATTTGAGGCGACTAGGGATCTGGCGCTGCGCGACGTGAGCGTGCAGACCCCGGTCGCCCAGGCCCAAGCCAAAAAGCTCGCGACAAAGGTGATGATTTGCCCGATTTTGCGAGCAGCTCTGGGTATGCTTGATAGCGTATTTACGATTATCCCCGATGCGAGCGTCGGCTTTTTGGGCTTTCAGCGAAACGAAAAGACCGCGCAGGCGGAGTTTTTCTACGCCAAACTGCCTCGTGACGCCAAAAATCGCCTAGCCATCATCATCGATCCGATGTTCGCTACCGGCGGCACGGCTATCGACGCGGTTAAATTTTTACGCGAAAACGGCATCAAACAGATCAAATTTATCTCCATCATCGCCGCTCCCGAGGGGCTAAAGCGATTTAGCGAAGCTTACCCGGACGTCGAGGTATATACGGCCGCGATCGACGAGCGACTAAACGAGAAAAACTACATCGTGCCGGGCCTTGGCGACGCTGGCGATAGGGTGTTTAATACGCTTTAAATTTGACGAACTCGGACGAGCAAATTTAGCTTAATTGTGCCGTAAATTTAGCCGAATTTGACTGCGATTTATGCGGTTAGATTCGGCTTTTGTCTAGTCAAATTTGACGCAAATTTACTCTCGTCTTTACGGCGCTAAGTTATCAAATTTGAATTTTGCCAGTACAAATTTGACGGCAAATTTAACCCCGAAGCAAGCGCTTCAAATTTATTCCAAAGGTCTTTTTTGAACAAACAATTACTTAGAAACGTCATCTTGCCGCTGGCCGTTTTGCTGCTCGCGGCGCTGTTTAAATTTGTCATCCCGGATAATTCGGCCACCCCGAAACAAAATCAGCCGCAAAGCGAATTTAGAGGAAACGGCGCAGGCAAAAATGTAGCTACCACGCCTTCCGCAAACGTCGTAAAAGACGGCATCTACACCTCAAAAGACGAGGTTGCGGCGTATATTTATAAATTCGGCGAGCTGCCGCGAAATTTCATCACCAAAAAAGAGGCGATCGCGCTCGGATGGGACGCTAAAAGCGGCAACCTATGGCAAGTCACGGACAAAAAAAGCATCGGCGGCGACCGCTTTTCAAACAGAGAAAAAAGGCTACCCGAAGCTAGCGGGCGCAAGTGGTTTGAGTGCGATATCGGATACCGCGGAGGGCGACGCGGAGCCGAGCGTATAGTGTTTTCTAGCGACGGGCTGATCTACTACACGCCCGATCATTATGAGAACTTTTATCTACTTTATGAGCGGAGACAGCAGTGAAAACCATAACTCTAAACGGCGCGAAAATGCGCGAGAAAACGGCGGCCTTTGAGTATCTGGCGCGTAAATTCGGCCTAGGCCCTGAGATAAAAAATCTCGACGCGCTTTACGACGCGCTCGGCGAGAT
>CALIWP010000154.1 GCA_938046705.1 uncultured Campylobacter sp.
GTGAAGTGTAAGAAAAAGGTACAAATCGCGGAGCAATAGCGGCGGCTTGTCTTTTTGGTTTATACTTCGTTAGAAATTTCGCCGAAGCTCGGTTACATACTACTTGTATGCGCCCTCGCTCGGCTCATTTCCGCCTCGTCTAAACGCAAAAATACGTCGCCTTACAAATTTAAAACACGCTATTGCGCCGCACATTTGGAAACAAAATTTGATTCCAAATTTAGCATTTTCGCGGTGCAGGTCTCGGTGAGTAAAATTTGCAAATTTGACTCCAAATTTGAACGTAAAAAGTCAAGGCGAAGTATTTTTGTCATAGACGAGGCGGATGAGCAAGGGCAAAGGAGCGTATATATAATACGTAACTGTAGCCCGCAGCGAAATCCAACGAAGTATAGGGCAAAAAAACGAGCTGCTAAAAAAGGAATAATCTAATGAAAACTATTATGTTGTGTGCCATTTGTTCGGTAAGTTCTGGCAACTGCTCCGAGGACTGCGGCTACTGTACGCAAAGTGCGGGCATAAATGCCAGTATCGAAAAATACAAAATTAAAAGCGTCGAGCAAGTAGTCGCCGAGTCCAAGATCGCGGCGGCAAACCACGCGCTAGGCTTTTGCCTCGTTACTAGCGGCGCAAGGCTCACGGACAAAAAGACCGAGGAGATCGCCCGCCTCGCGCGCGCCGTAAATAAAGAAGTCCCAAACCTCATGCTGATCGCTTGCAACGGTATGGCGACGCTACCGCAGCTAAAAGAGCTAAAAAGCGCGGGCGTGTTTAGCTACAACCACAACCTCGAGACCTCGCGCGAGTTTTTCCCGCAAATTTGCTCGACGCATAGCTGGGACGAGCGCTGGCAGACCAACATCGACGCCAAAGAAGCGGGGCTAATGCTTTGCACGGGCGGCGTTTACGGGCTTGGCGAGAGCGAGGCCGACCGCGCGAGCTTGCAAGCTAGCCTAAAAGAGCTAGACCCCTTTTCTAGCCCGATAAATTTCTTTATCCCAAATGACGCGCTACGCGTCAAACGGCCGCCTATGGGAGCGGACGAAGCCCTGCGGATCATCGACGACACCGTCCGCGCACTGCCTAACGCTCGCGTTATGATAGCAGGCGGTCGCGAGAAAATTTTAGGCGAACGTCAATACGAAATCTTTGATCACGGCGTCTCCGCCGTCGTCATCGGCGACTACCTCACGACCAAGGGCGAGGTCGCTAGCCGCGATATCGCCGAGTTTAAGGCGCGCGGATTTAGCTTCGCAACGCTTTGCCACTGATGCAAAATTTGCTCTTAATCGGGTGCGGCGGATTTTTGGGGTCGGTTTGTAGAGCTGTTTTAAGCGGCGCGGTCGCTAAATTTTGCCCCGATTTTCCGCTTGCTACTCTTTGCGTCAATGCTCTTGGTAGCTTTTTGATCGGCGTACTACTCTCGTTAAATTTGAGCGAAAATTTAAGGCTATTTCTAGTCGTCGGCGCGCTCGGCGGTTTTACGACGTTTTCGACGTTTAGCTATGAGACGGTGCGCCTTTTTGGCTCGGGACAAAATTTAGCTGCATTTTTAAACGCGTTTTTTAGCGTTTCTATTTGCCTCGGGTTTTGTTATCTAGGCGCCGTTATTCGCTGAAAATCTAAATTTTATGCACCTAGCTCAGCACCTTTAAAGT
Source organism: uncultured Campylobacter sp. (assembly GCA_938046705.1). Next base: position 1,659 of record CALIWP010000154.1, read on the forward strand.
GCTAAATTTGGTTTTGTTAAATTTAAGATTCTCCAAATTTTTTTAGTTTTTCTTTTTCTTGGGTAGCGGAAGGGGTTTCTACTTACGAAGCGTCGCCCCTTCCGCCCCCAAACCCCCACC
>CALIWP010000155.1 GCA_938046705.1 uncultured Campylobacter sp.
TGATTGAGCTTGCGTGGCCTTTAGAACGGCGTCATCTTTTTCAAAATCCCTAACGTCAATCGGCGGGAAAAAGCAAATTTCGCTGAGGTTTGCCCCTTTTTCGCGGATAAAGGCGGGCACGATGAGCGCGTCCGTTTTTTGCGCGAAAATGCTAACCGCAGGCGTATGCAGGACCTTGCGACCGAAAAATTTGACCTCTACGCCTTCCTCTTTGGCGGTGTTTTGATCGACTAGGATGCCGACTAATCGGCGTGCCTTAACCGCTTTTAAAATTTGCTTGGCGCCGCCCATTTTATCGATTAGTTCGATATCAAAGCGGGTGCGATTTGCCGCCAAAATGCGCTGCATGACCGCGCTATCAAGCGCGCGTCCGACGATGCTAACGCCTCCAAATTTCGCCGCCATCGCCAGCGAAAATAGCTCCCACTGTCCGTAGTGCGCGGTTTGTACGATGATCGGGCGACCCGAAGCAAGCGCGTTTTTCAGGATTTGCTCGTTTTTAAATTCGACTTTTTCTAGGATTTTTTCCTTGCTCGCGTTTTGATTTTTTATAAAATTTACCGCAAATTTGGCGAAGTTTCGATACGTGTTTTTGATGATTTGTTCTTTTTGCGGGGCCGCGAGCTCCTCAGCGTAGGCGAAATTTAGATTTGCTCTGATGATTTTTGTGTGCTTGGCGTCAAATTTATAAAACAAAAACGCGATGAAATTTAAAAACGGATCAAGCAAAAATGCGGGCGTAACGGTAAAAATAAATTTAAAAAATCTATAAAGCCAAAGGTAAAATAAATCACGCATCAAGTAGCCTTTTTGCCGAGTTTGCGATAGCCTGCGGAGCGATATCTCGCACGCAAAAGTCGCTTTTGTCTATCTTTTTTGCGTCTATTTTTTTGCCCGCATCCAGCGTTAAATTTACGGGCGTCGCGTAGGCGTTTCGCTCGGCAGGTCGGTTGCCAAAAAGCGTGATGGAGGGGCGATTTTGCGCCCAGGCGATATGCGTCACGCCGCTATCGTTGCCGATAACTAGATCGCAGCTTGAGATGAAGCTCACGAGCTCTTTTAGGCTCAAATTTAGCGGTTTTGCGTTTGAGTTTTTTATCAAATTTAGAGCCTCTTTTTCCTCTTTTTCGCCGTTAAAGCAGACGAAAATTTCATTTTTCGGCTCGTCTAGCAGCGCGATAACATCGCCAAATTTATCGTAAATTTTACTGGGCTCGCTAGCAAAAGGCGCGATCAAAATTTTCTTTTTTAAGCTTTGCGATTTACTTTGCGAGGCGCTAAAACAAGGCTGTTTGGCTAAAATTTCATCCTCGCTAAAACTAAAGCCTAAGGCAAAAGCCGTAAGTTTTAAATTTCGCAAGATGATATTTTCTCCGTAGTCGCAGCTAAATTTATGTCTGTAAAACAGCGCTGCAAGCGGTTCCTTGACGCTAAATTTATCAAATCCGTAACTGTTTTTGCCAAGGAGTTTCGCAACCGCGGCGGATTTGAGAAGTCCTTGCAGGTCGATGACGTAGTCAAATTTGCCCTCTTGCTTAGCAGACGCGATCAGCTCCAAGCTTTTTTTGTATTCGCCGTTTTTTAGCGGTAGCGATACGACGCGCGAAATTTGCGGACAAAGGAATAAAATCTCGCTAAATTTAGCGTCGGCAAACCACGTTATTTTCGCTTTTGGCAGGTGTTTTTCGATAAACTGCAAAATAACTACCGCATGGATGATATCGCCCAGGGCGGAGAGCTTGATAACGGCGATGTTTGGGGCTGGGTTTTTATTCATTTATCGCTTTTATAAAGATTTTTAGCTATCATTTTAGGCAAAAATAGCTAAAAAAGGTTTGAAATGGCTAAAAATTATATCTGCGTTTTTGACTGCGAGACGGTGCCTGATACCGCGCTTTTGCGTAAAATTTACGGCTTTGAGGGAAGCGACGCGGAGGTGGCGAGGCAGTCGTTTGCCGCGCAAAAGGCAGCAAGCGGAAGCGAGTTTTTGCCCGTGATGTTTCACCGCGTCGTGGCGATTTCAGCTGTGATGGCGGACGAATACGGTAAATTTTTGCGCGTAAGCACGATGAAAGGCGCAAACGAGCGCGAAATCCTAAATAAATTTATCGGCTTCGTAAACTCGCACAATCCGCGCCTGGTGAGCTTTAACGGACGGGGCTTTGATCTGCCGATGATTTTAACTCGCGCGATGAGGTATAACGTCTCGTTTCCGAGCTTTTACGAGGTCGAAAACAAGGAACTCGGTAAAGGTAAATGGGACGGCAACTACCGCGACAGGTACAGCGGCAAATTTCACTTCGATCTGCTCGATCACGTGAGTGAATTTGGCTCCGTGCGCGGGCTAAAGCTGGATACGCTTTGTGCGAGCTTAAATTTGCCCGGCAAATACGACGTGCACGGCGATCAGGTGATGGAACTGTTTTTTGACGGCAAGATAGACAAGATCAACGAATACTGCGAAAGCGACGTGCTAAACACCTACTGGCTTTTCCTAAAATACGAGCTTTTGCGCGGAAATTTGACGCTGGATGATTACGCCGACGATATCTCGGTGATGAGCGAGTGGCTAGCGGCAAACTGCGCTCAGATGGGCTATACGCCGGTTTTTTGCGAGGCGGTCGATCGCGAGCTCGTGCGCCTTGAAACGCAAAACTACGAGGATGAGCCAGAGCTTGACGAAGACGGCGAACAGGCCGGGGCAGAGGAGTACTACACCGAAGAAAATATGCCCGAGATAAATTTGGATGAGCAGTGAGAGGTTAGCGAAATTTGGCAGGCCAAAACGGCTCGAAACGGCACGGGCTTGGTAAATTTGACGCGTATGTTTTTAGGGTGCGGTCAAATTTGACTCGGTTTGGCGAGCGATTAGTAAATTTGGCTTTTACTGGGCAAATTTTATTTCGCTTTAGCGGCTACGGTATAAAATTTGACGAAAAAGACACGCAACCTAACGCCGCAAAAAATAGCTGCAAATTTGCAAATTTGACCGCGACTAAATCAAATTTGACGAAAGACGGCACGAAAACAAACCGCCAAAATAGCTAAAACCGATCTCACAAACGTCAAATTTCTAGACAAAACGCCTAGTAAATCAGTACTTTATCTCCTGCGCGCCGTAGCCCTCTACCGCGCCAAAGAGCCTAACCGCGTCTTTTAGCGGATATTTGTTGGCAAACATCGATACTTCGCTTTGTCCGGTCGCGATTTGATTTATCCCGAGCACCCTTCTTAGCTCGTTTGTAAACGAGTTTGGATCGTAATCCACGCTCTCTTTGTAGGAGGCGTCCAAAAATCCCTCTAGATACGCCTTGTTTATGGCTTTTCTTAGCGATCTGTCGTCCTTTAGCTCCTCGTTACCGACCGCCTCGTCAAAGAGATCCACATCTGCAAAATCCTTTGCAAATATGGTCTCGAAAAGTCCGAGCCCCGGCAGGATGACGTCGGCTTTTTTGTTGAGGAAAAAGCGGTTGTCGTTGACGCGTACTTTTCGCCCTTTTTCCATGGCTACGGGACTATCGATGCGGGCGCGTTCTATTGCCGCAAAGGCCGAGAGACCGATGATGTTGCGGTGGATGATGACGTCTGCTTTGGTCATGATCTTAAAGCCTTGGCCGCCGTCGCCAAAGCTAGCCGTTCGCGGCCAGGTAAAAAGCATGGTGTTGTAGCTAAAGTCGATTTTGACGGCGTCAGCTTGATTTTTCGCGCCCCAGATTTCGCAGGTGCTGATGGCGTTTGCGACAAAGACGTTGTTTGTGATATTTACCTCGCCGTGAGCGCCTAGTCTAATCGCCGAGTTGTTGCCGTTGCCAAAGACGCTGTTTCGTATCGTAAGCTCGCCGCCGCCCAAAAATTTACCGCCCAAAAGCGGTTTTGCCGCAGTGATGACGTTTGCGTTCTTGCCGTTTTGACCGACTCCTGGCGGCAGAACTAGCATGCCTGTTTCAACGCCTCTTGGCTTGCCTCTGCTTGCGTCATAGGCGTTTGAGTCGCCTTTGTCAAATATAATGCCGTCCAAAACGAGCCTCTCTCCAGGCGCTGCGACAACGTCTAGCTCGACTAGCGGATTTGACGAGCCCGTGCCGTTAACGGACGCAGGCGGCATGATGCGAGTTTGGTACTTTAAAACGTCGCGTGCGACGAAGTCCTTGGAGTAGCCGCCGTAGATCTCGACGGGCTTTTTGACGATGATAAAGCCCTTGTCTCTTAGCCCGTAGTAGTTACCCTCGGCGACGTAAATTTTGTCGCCTATTTGGGCTATCTGGGCGGCTTTTTCGATGTTTTTTAGCGGCGCTTCTTTGGTACCCGCGTTTGCGTTGTTGCCCAGATCTTTTGAGACGTAGAGCTCGGCTGCGTGTCCGAGCAGGGCAAATGCGCTAAACAGGCAAGACAAGGCGGCTTTTTTGATACTAGGCATCGTCGTCTCCTTGTATAAATTTAACTAGTTTATTATAGCAGTAAAATAGTAAAATTTTTAAAAGTTCGTTTAAGAATCACTGCTTAAATTTGCAAATTTAAGCAGTAAATTTAGCCCAAAGCCGCGCAAATTTGCTCAAATTTTACTTGCCAGCGCGCAGGCTAACGGCGAAATAAATGAGATTGTGCTAAAATAACGTCAAATCGTAAAGGAAAAAACATGAAAATTTTAGTAACCGGAACGGCGGGATTTATCGGATTTCATTTGGCAAACGCCCTCGTAAAAAGAGGCGACGAGGTCGTCGGATACGACGTGATAAACGACTACTACGACGTAAATTTAAAGCTCGCGCGCCTAAAAACTGCAGGCTTTGACGTGAGCGAGATAGACTACGGCAAGCTGATAAGCTCAAAAACGCAGCCTAATTTAAAATTTATAAAAGCCGACTTGGCCGACGCCGAGACAATGAAAAGGCTTTTTGAGAGCGAGAAATTTGACTGCGTCGTAAATTTGGCCGCGCAGGCGGGCGTGAG
>CALIWP010000156.1 GCA_938046705.1 uncultured Campylobacter sp.
CTTTGAGGGCTACAAAAGCAACTTCGTGCGACTGATCAAAAGCTCAAATTTCGTCCAAAAATCCGTGGTTTTCGGTGTCGATGCGAAATTTGACGCGAGCGGAAATCTCGTACACAAGGACAAAACCGTCTGCGCCACAAACGAGGATGTTTTTGCCTTTTACGAGCAAAATCCAAACGAGGTCGTGCCGTTTTTTAGCGTAAATCCAAACCGCAAAGACGCGCTAAATTTGATCGAAAAGTACCATAAAATGGGCTTTAAAGGCGGCAAGCTACTGCACTCGTACTGGGAGACGGATCTAAACGACAAGCGCTACGAGCCCTATTTTAGGCTACTTAGCGAGCTTAGGCTGCCACTTGTTATCCACGTGGGCGACGAAAACTCGCTCGCGTCAAACAGGGCGCTTGAGAGCATCGAGCAGCTAAAATCCCCGCTAAATCTTGGTTGCCGCATCGTCTGCGCTCACATGGGCGCCTCAAGTGACGGCGCTTTTACGGCGCTCTCGCGAGATCCCGAGAAATTCGGCGCAAACTACTTTACGCTGCTTGGTTGGCTGCGCGAATTTGACGGGCTTTATGCCGATGTTTCGGCGCTGCTTTGCATAAACAAGGCCCGCATCCTGCCGCACCTAAAAACCCAAACGCAAATCCACGACAAAATCCTTTTTGGCACCGATTTTCCCGTGCCTTTTAGCGTGATTTTAAGCAGCTACGACTTGCCGCTTCGCGAGCGCCTGGCGCTAAACCGCATCCAAAATCCGCTCGATCGCTACGTGCGCGCGATGAGTTTGTATTTTGGCGAGGATTCGCCGATTTTTAGTAACTATAAAAAGATTTTGGGAGAGATTTAATCTGAAATTTGAGCGCAAATTTGACGGTCGGAGCGAGAAATTTGACGCGTAAATTTAAAGGCAAATTTGAGCACAGTTGGTAAAAATTTGCACGTATTTTGGCGGCGTAGCTTAAATTTCAAATTTTAAGTGTATAAAAAGCAAATTTAAGCTACCGACTTAAGATAAATTTTGCTAATTCGCCTGATTTGGCGTTGATTTTTCGTTTTCTGCTTCATCTTTGTATCTGTTTATATCTTTTTTGTATTTTTCGGCTTCTTTTTCGCCCGACTTTGCTAGCCATCTTTCAAATTTCATTGAAGTGAGTCGCCTGCGATCGTATATCGGTTTGCCACTTTCGTCAAAGTCGGCTCTACGCACTCTGTTACTAAACTCGTCCGCTTCTTGCGAACCTTTGGCATCTAAAAGACAAAAACTTAAATTCTGCTCGTGTATATTTAAAATCGCGTTCGCGCATCTGCGCGGGCCTACTATCGGCTCGGCACCTTCAAGCGGCCAAAGAGATCGTACGAGCACGCCGCCGTAAGCCTCTTCTGAGCTCTTAAAACAGATATCAAAGCCGAAGTTATGAAAAAATATGTCGCCGGCGCTCGACACTCGTTTGTAGGTGTTTTTATCCGCACTCATATAAATTTCAATCTCTGCAAAAGCGAATTGTTTGCCCGCAACATCTAGCACATAGTTTTCCAGCAAGTTGCGCATAAATTTTTCTATCTCTTTTTGGGTCGCCTTATTTGGGTTTAAACTCGAAAAAAAATCTTGCATTTTTTTTATCGCCTTGCATTTTTACTCCTATTTTTATTTAATATTCAACGACGAATCTAAGTCGCACTTTATCAAGATCGCACTAAATTTGATTATTTTTTTAAATTACTTAAATTTGACGCCAATTTTAAGCCTCACGACCCTACCACCTACCGCTAGCTCCGCCGCCGCCGTAACCTCCGCCTCCTCCGCTAAAGCCGCCTCCCGAAGAGCTTCTGCCTCCGCCGGAACCGCCGCCGTAGCCGCCAGAGTAGCCAGAGCCTCCCGAATTTGCGCCAGAGCCGGGTTTTATATTTTTGGTCAAATAAAAAAATAGCGCAAAAAGTGCGAACATAACCACGCCTCTAAGGGCGAAATCTTCTATACTAAACGCTCCGGCGACGACGGCTGAGGTAAAGCCCGATAAAACCGCGCAAACCCCGATACGCACGAGCGCCGCGCCCAAAATCCCTGACGCGAACAGTAGCGCCATGCCGGCTATTATCCCGTAAGCCTCTACGGGCGTTTCGCCTTCTTTGTCTAGCTGCCGTTTTACGCTCTCGTCGCCCTCAAGCACGGCTAAAATCTTTTGCGCACCGATCTTTACGCCGCCTTCTATATCGCCTTTTTTAAATTCGGGGATGACGTAGCGGTTTATGATAACGCTGCAAAGAGCGTCCGTTAGAGTACCTTCTAGGCCGTATCCTACCTCTATGCGTACTTGTTTGTCGTTTGGAGCTACTACTAATACTACTCCGTTATCTTTACCTTTTTGTCCTATACCCCAACGTCTAGCTAGTTCTATGGAGTACTCTTCTATTTGAGCGTTACCTAGAGATTCTATAGTAGCTACTACGACTTGATTAGTGGTATTGTTTTCGTGAGTAGATAGTAATGTTTCTAGTTCGTCTTTTGCGCTCTGGCTTAGTACTCTTGCTTGATCTACTACCCTGCCGGTTAAGGCAGGGAAATTTGAACTCTTTTCGTTTGATGTTTGAGTAGTAGTTTGTTTTACGGTTTTGTTTTGTTCGGCAGTATTATCTGCTGCCGATAAATTTATAGCCGTAAGTCCTAAAAGCGTAAAAACGCAAAATAAAGTAGATAAAATGCGTTTCATTTTTGTACCTTGGTTGGGTTATTTGGCGAAAGATACGTCCGGTGCGCTTTGTTCGGCTTCGCTTGCTTCAAACGTCACGCGCGGTTTGAGCTCTGGATAAAAAATCGCGGCTATAAACTTATCCGGTATCTTGCGAAGGGCGATGTTATAGTCCTTGACCGCTGCGATATAGTCCTTTCTAGCGACTGCGATGCGATTTTCCGTACCTTCAAGCTGACTTTGAAGCGAGAGGAAATTTTGATCGGCTTTTAGCTGAGGATAGTTCTCGGTGATAGCCATTAGCCTAGATAGCGCGCCGCCTAGAGTTTTTTGAGCGTTTTCAAACTCTTTTAGCTTAGCGGGATCGTCTAGCGAGCTAACGTCGATCGTCATTTGAGAAGCCTTGCTTCTAGCTTCCGTTACTTCCTTAAATACGCCTTCCTCGTGGCTAGCGTAGCCTTGAACTGTTTTTACCAAATTTGGGATAAGATCGGCGCGGCGTTTGTATTGGTTTTGCACCTGAGCCCATTTCTCTTTGACCGTCTCGTCGAGTACCGGAAAGGCGTTAATATACTTCATGGCGATACCGCCGATAACGCCTAAGACGACTAGAAAAATGACTAAATTTTTCATGGGTGCTCCTTTTGGGAAAATTTCTGCTTTGATTATACACTTAAATGCTTTTAAAATTAATAATTTAAAAATGAAAGTCGGGTAAATTTGAAGTTAAATTTTGATCTAAATTTGGGAAAACTAGGAGTAAATTTG
>CALIWP010000157.1 GCA_938046705.1 uncultured Campylobacter sp.
GCTCGATGAGCTCAACGTCTTTTTCGCCGCCGTTATCGCCTTTTTCGAAGCTTTGCCAGCACGTGCGGATCGCATGCGAGCAGATATTTAGCGGGGTGTAATTTAGAAGCGTTACTTGCATTTTTGACTCTTTTAGTTAAATTTAGCGGTAAATTTAGCTAAAAATTGATAAAAATTTGATTTTAAACTTGTATTCTAGTTTTTACCAACAGTACGGTAAAATTTACAAATTTAGTTCTAAATAATGTCAATACAATTATTTATCTCTATAATGAGAGCCGCACTGAATGATTTTAATAATGTCGTTTTCTATTTTGTAGACTATCCTGTTTGCACCGTCTATGCGTCTACTATGATACTCACTTAGATTGCCCGTTAGCCTTTCTGGTTTACCAATGCCTTCATAGCCGTTTCTATCGATATCTTTTATGAGCTCTAAAATTCTTTTTAAGACTTTTTTATCATTTTGTTGCCAGTAAATAAATTCGTCCCAAGCATCGTCCGACCAAGCCTTAATCATTCAAAACCTCATGAATTTGACCGCCCGTAGTTTTCATTTGCTCCGCATTTTTTTCGAGCCTTTTTAAATTTTCTTGCGAAAAAAATGGGTCGGCTTTAAGCTCAAACGGTATACCTCGATGCATTATAATTTGTTTATAAAATGCATTCGTAGCCGAACTAAGAGTGAGACCGATATCAGCTAAAATTTGCTCGACAGCTTTTTTATCGTTATCGTTTACGCGAATATTTACGCTTGCCATTTTATATCCTTTTTGATTTGCATTGTATCATTTTGTATTTACTATGTAAAGGATTATTGTATTTTCAGATAGAATGAGACACTAAATTTAGCGTCTCATTTATTTAGATTAGGTTATTTTAATTGAAGCAGCGTGTTTAGCATTTCGTCGCTAGTCGTGATCGTCTTTGAGTTGGCTTGGAAGCCGCGCTGTACGACGATGAGCTGAGTTAGCGAGCGAGATAGATCGACGTTACTCATCTCTAGGCTTGAGGCTGAGATCTTACCGCGTCCGGCCGTTTGAGCAGCGCCGATGATAGGATCGCCGGAGTTTGCCGTGCGGGAGAAGAGGTTTCCGCCTTCGCCAGCTAAGCCTTGATTGTTTGCAAATTTAGCCACGCCCACTTGCGCTAGTCCTAGGCTTCTGCCGTTTGTAAAAGAACCTACTAGAGTTCCGCTTTGATCTATCCTGATACCGTTTAGCTCGCCGCTAGCGTAGCCGTCTTGGCTGATATCGGCGGTGCTTGAGTTATTGTCGGTGCTGGTTAATCCGTCGGTGGTCTGCGTAGTACCGAATTTTAGCTCGATGTGCTGGCCGATAGCTGAGCCGTTTTGCGCGCCGAAGGTAATGCTAGCTGGGCTATACGTCGCTAGTGAGCCGTCCGGGTTAAATCTCACGTAACCTGTTACTACGTTTCTAGGCTCGACCGTATTTATAGAGTTTGGTTCTGCTACTTGGATAACCATCGTCCACTCGGTTCCGCCGTTTTCTGTGTAACCGCGTTTTACGAAGTCCATTTTTATATTATGCTTCGTACCTAAGCTATCGTAAAGATCGGTGCTAGAGCTATGAGCGGCCATGTTTAGGCTATCGGTTACCCTAGTTGAACCGCCTGCGCTTAAAGATCCTGAAATTGGCGCCATAGATGCGGTAAATTTGACGTTTTCCGTTACGTTTTTAGTAGCGTTTGTTAAACCGGTTACAGAGATATTCATATCCTTGGCGCCTGCAGCGCTAGGATTTTTAAATTGATATTGACCGTGTTCGTTTACGATAACTTGTGCTCCGTTATTTTGATTTGCTGCCGGTAATGGGTTAATTCCGGTTACTCCTGGATCTTGCACATGATCATAGTTGGTAAATTGTCTTGCATCTCTTTGCATAGCTTCACGCAAGTCCTCAGTTGTTGTTACTTCTCTTTCATGCGCATCATCATAAGTATGCGTAGCGGCCACATTAGTTTTATTGTAAACATACTGATATGCGGTTATTATTTTAGTATTGACAAAATCTGTTCCTGCCCAATCAGCATTATTTACAGTCATTTTTATGTTTTTTGTATTGACTGTAGTTCCCGTATTATTCCTGTTTGTTAGAACTAACTTATTACCGTTTGTTACGCTTGCTTCTACGCCGGTTTCGCTATATTTCCCGTTTATTAGAGCTGCTAATTGACCTATGGTCATTATATTAGTACCGGTTATATTCTGCCCATTTAAAGTTATGTCAAGATTTTTGCCTGGAGCTGGAGGGACAGCAAAAGTACCGTCTGCAGCCGCACCTAAATCTAGCGCATTGGTTTTGGCGTCTGCATAGCTAGCCCATATGCCTTGTCCGCCGGTTCCCTGGGCGTCTCTTAGGTTATATGCATCGCCGTTGCTATTAAACAATACTCCCAAATCGGCTCCGCGCTCCGTCATCCTTTGTTCGCCGTTCCTATTTACGTAGAATCTATTTTCTCCGACGTTATTTTCATCGTGTATTTCGTTGGCAGTTCTTGCGCCGTCGTTATTGAGATCAACCCAGTTGTGATGCTGATCTAGCTTATAGATAGGTATTTTTTTATTTCCTACGTCGTTACCGCTGTCCAAGTTTCCTTTTAGCGCGATGTTTGTCGTAGCGCGAGCAGGCACGGTTAGGCCGACTGGGATCTTTATATCGCCGATAGGTCTAGTAGGATCGATCTCTCCCGTTTCCTCGTCTCTCATCCAGCCTTGCACGATGTTGCCGCCGTTATCGACGAAGTTACCTTCGCTGTCTCTTGAAAAGTCGCCGTTTCTGGTGTAGTAGGTGGTTTTGCCGCCGTCTGAGCTCACCATGAAAAATCCGTCGCCTTGAAGCGCGATATCGGTTTGCTTGTCGGTGGTTTGCAACGAGCCTTGCTTAAAAATCCTCGTAGTGGAGTTTATCTGCGTGCCGAGGCCAACTTCCATGTTATTTACGCCGCCGTGCTGATTTTGCGGTGCGGTAGCGATACGCGAATTTTGGTAGATAAGGTCGTCGAAATTTGCGCGGTTGTATTTGTAGGCGACTGTGTTGACGTTAGCGATGTTGTTACCCTCAACATCCATAGCGATCTGGTGAGCTTGTAGTCCCGTAACGCCCGACCAAAGTGATCTCATCATAGCTTTATCCTTTTTGAAAAGTGAATTTTAAGATGACTTAAGCAAAAGACGTTCCAAATTTAAATTTGATTTTAGTTTAGTGTTGTAGAAGGTAACGACGGAAAAGAGTGTATGAGTCAAATTTACAAATTTTGCTTCAAATTTGAATGTAAAAAGCCAAGGCACCGTATTTCTCCTTTAGACGAGGCGGAAATGAGCCGAGCGAGGGCTCATACAAGTAGTATGTAACCGAGCCTCGGCGAAATTTCTAACGAAGTATAAAGGAGAAAGACAAGCCGTAAAATTTACAAAATCATCGCTCCGATAACGCCGCCGATTAACAGCGGTATATTAAAGAATATAAAAGTCGGTATGCACGTATCGTAAATATGATTGTGCTGGCCATCGGCATTTAGACCGCTCGTAGGCCCTAGCGTGCTGTCGCTAGCTGGACTGCCCGCATCGCCTAGAGCCGCCGCGATACCAACTAGCAAGATAATAGCCGCCGGAGAAAATCCCAGCGACAGCGAAAACGGCACGTAGATCGCCGCGATGATCGGTATCGTGCCAAAGCTCGTGCCGATACCCATAGTAACGAGCAGGCCGATAGCTAGCATCAGTATCGCGCCGCCTATTTTGCCGCCGGCGACCGCGCTAGCAAAGCTCACTAACTGCTCTATACCGCCGCTCTCGCGCAAAACCGAGCCAAAGCCCGCGGCAACGAGCATGATAAATGCGATAAAGCCCATCATCGCTAGGCCGCTGTCCATGATTTTGTCGATTTTTCGGTACTCGATACCGCCAAAAACCACCATAACTAGTAGTCCTAAAAGCGCACCAAGGGGCATACTCTCGGTATAAATTTGCACTCCAAACGCCGCAACCGCGCCGCCAAGCACCGCCCACTCTTTTTTCGTCATTTTTAGGTTTGCGGCCATCTGTGCCTCTTGCTCTTCGCTCGTTTCAAATTTGGTGTGCGCGTAGTCGCGTCTTTTGCGGTAAAAGACGAAAATCGCCAAAAAAAGTCCGACTAGCATCGAGGCTCCGCCTATCCACATCACGCTTGAAATCTGGCTCATCTGTACCGTTACGCCGTTGTTTGCGAGCTCTTTTTGTATGATACCGTGAAAGATAAGGCCAAAACCGACGCTAAGGCTCACGTACGGCGCCTTTAGTCCAAAAGTTAGCGCGCACGCTACGGCTCGGCGGTCGATGCCTAGGCGGTTCATCAGCGGCAAAAGCGGAGGAATGAGAATCGGGATAAAAGCGATATGCACGGGAATCAAATTTTGCGACAAGCACGCGATCGCGGCGATGATAAGCGCGAAATAGGTGCTGGTTTTCGCTAGAGCCTTGCTAACGGCGTTTATGAGGATAGCAGTTAGGTTCGTGTTAGCTATCGCGGCTGCGAGAGCGCCGAGCAGGATGTAGCTGAGCGAGGTTTCTAGGTTGCCCTTCATGCCCGTTATCAGCGTCGATGTGGTGGCCGTTAGCGCATCGAAAAACGCCCCTACGCCGGCAAATCCGCCGTGATAGATGAGACCCGCGACTAGAGCGGAGACGAGGATAGAAAGCAGGATGTTAAACCTTAGCAAACAAAGCGCAGTCATCACGAGGATGCTTATCACGACGGGGTTGGTTAGCATTATTTTCCTTTTTGTAAATCAAATTCGTAAATCAAATTTCGCCGCAGATCAAATTTGATGACTAGCGGCGAACGGGCGTCAAATTTATCTAACGCGGATGCCTATTTGCGGGCGAGGCGAATAGTAATAATCATCGCGTCTATCGCGGTATCCGTCATCGTATCCGTCGTCATAGCCTCTCTCGTAGCTTCGGTCGTCGGATTTGTTCGAACCGCCTTTTTTTATGTTATTGTTTTTTATGTACTGATCGACCAGTTTGTCGCGGTAGTCTCTGCCTCGGTCGGTTTGTCTGTAACCGCCGTATGGAGGGTCCATATATATCACTACATCGTCGTCGTATCTATCTCGGTGGCGGCGTTTTTTGTATTTGTAGCTGTTATCCGGGATGACTATTAAAGATTCGTTTGAATAACGGTCGTAAGCGTTTGCCAAATTTAAACAAAGCGCTGAAAAAATAGCGATTAAAACAAGTTTTTTCATGTCAAATCCTTTCTGGTTATTTCTAAATCATTTTATAACATCAAATTTAAAATAAAGTAAATTTTTAGCGCAAATATATTACAATTTTGTAAATTTATCTAAGGAGTTATAAATGAAAAAATCGTTTTTTAACGCATCGAAGATTGCGACTTTGGCTTTGCCTTTTCTTTTGACGGGTTGTATGTCGTCGATGAGTATGGGATCGCCTGGGGCTAAAACGACGGCTACTGGCTCAGCTGCGGGTTCAAGCGCGCACAATACTAACTCTGGACTAACCAGATGTACCGAGTCTATGGGTACGGTTACGATTTATGAGGATAGAAATAGCGACTGGTACTCCGTCGTAACCGGGCAGTACAAACTAACATCTACTATCCCGGTTCTTAGGCTCCTAGCTCAGCAGTCAAACTGCTTCGTAGTCGTCGAGCGTAGCAAGGCATTTAACCAAATGTTAGAAGAGCGCGCGTTGATGGAGTCGGGCGAGCTTAGAAAGAACTCAAATTTCAAAAAAGGTCAGATGGTCGCCGCGGACTATACCTTAACTCCTACGATAACATTTAGCGAGAGCAATACTAGCGGACTAGGTGGCGTTGTCGGCGCATTTTTCGGCTCGGTTGCAGGTACCGTAGCCGGCGGGTTTAGCACGAGCGACGTAAGTACTGTTCTAACGCTAATCGAAAACCGATCGGGCGTACAGTTAGCGGCAGCCGAGGGAAGCGCTAGAAACACGGACTTTGCAGGACTTGGAGGCTTATTTGGTAGTAAGGTAGGCGGAGGACTTGGGGCCTATGCTAATACGCCTGAAGGTAAAGTCATAGTAGCAGCCTTCACCGACTCGATGAATAACCTAATAGAAGCCGTCAGAAACTACAAAATGCAAACCGTAAAAGGCGGTTTGGGCGCGGGCGGCGCGATGAAAGTAGCGGATTGATTTTATCTTCGTTAGGCTAGAGTGACCAGAATCGCTCTAGCCTTTTATAAGCGCAAAGCAATCTCTGCATTGAGCTTAAATTTGAGCTTTCGGGCTCAAATTTACATATTTTTCTACGTCAAATTTGGGTTTCCTATTTCAAAAACCTGTGTTAAATTTACTTTAAATTCTAGTTCGAAAAATTATAGCGGTGAGTAAAAATTACTCAAATTTGATCTAGCCATAAACCAAAAACTCAAATTTACGCTCGCTAGCAAATATTAAATTTTACTTCGCGTGTAGCTCTTTTGCGTATTTTGACTTTTCGAGATTTTCGATTAGCTTTTGCGTGCGCATATCTCTGGCCTCGGGTACTAGATGAAACCACGTATCGTGCAGAAATTTACGCGGGAAATAGCTATCTTTATAATCGCCGATCATCTCAAAGCCGTTATCTTCGATGAGCTTTTTTACGTCTTTTAAAAATTTTTGATTATCCGCGGCGTGCGGGTCGTTTAGATCGTAACAGTCATCGCCCGCGACGGCAGGGTAGGTAAAGATAAATTTAATCCCTTTTTCGCGCTCAAGCTTTTTCATAAAATTTAAATTTTCTTTGAAAATATCGCTTATACCGATTTTGCCGCCTGAAAAATCGGTGAAAAATATGTATTTTTGGCACGGCATCTGCGTGTCTTTGGCTTCTTCTACTTTGCCGATGTATTTATAATCGCCGCGTTCGCCGTTTCTAAAATCCGGCGAAAAATCGTGCACGGCTTGAGGCTTTTTGTTGATAAAGTTATCGAAATTTATCTCAAATGCCGCTATTTCTTTATAGTCTCTTATTAGCGCGTTTATAAATGCTTGAAACGGGATTTGCGATATAGTTTTTAGCTTTTCAAAAAACGGTAAATAGTCGTAAAAATGGTGAATCTCAAAAAAAAGTCCGTAGTAATAAGTATCGGGCGGAACATCGTTGATGTAGTACCTGTACTCCAAAGGTAGGATAAAAATATCTCCTTTATGCGCTAGCTTGGCCGCTCGGTAGAGTCTGTGGCGTAGCGGATAACCGCCGTGATCGGCTAAATTTATAACCAGCTTGCCAAAGTGATTTTCAAGCATCTGGGAGTTGATACCGTGATAGGAGTTTGAGCCGCTTTCGACGATGATACGGTTTTGTTCGGTTGTGTTTGAGATGAGGTAGTTTTTATACGCGTAGTGATGAGCCGACGAAACCCTGATGAGAAACATCGCAAACGCCATATAAAACGCGATCATAACTAGCGTCAAAATAGGAAGCGTCAAAAGAAAAATTTTATATTTTTTCAAATTTAATCCTAAAAGTTAAAGTATAAAAACGGTGACTCCTGCGCACCGGAGCTAAAAGCAAAAACCAAAGCCAACAAAAACGCCGTAAACAGTGCGGTAAGAAAGCCAAATTTTGCTCTAGCGGCCATTTCATTCGAGTTTCGCCCAAAAATCGTAACAAAAAGCGTAATACCCATAATAGCGCAAAACGTACCCATGGCTATTTGCGGTGTTTCCATAAAATTTATTTGATTGTATCCCAGAGAGTTGCTTATGTACTCTAAGTAGTTAAAATTTATCTTAACCGAGCTAAAATCAAACATGCCTTTTAGCACTTTCATCGCGCTATCTAGGTCTCTGGCGCGGAAAAATATCCAAGTGATATTTATAAAGTTAAACGTTATAAACCAGGCTAGAAATTTATTCATCGGGCGAAAATGCGCGCCATAAAATCTACAAACCATCATCGCTAGTCCGTGCAGCGCGCCCCAGATGATAAACATCCAGCCCGCTCCGTGCCAAAGTCCGCCTAGCAAAAATACTGCAAAAACGTTAGCGTAAGTGCGGTATTCGCCTCTGCGGTTACCGCCTAGCGGGATATAGATGTAGTCGCGTAAAAATCTCGAAAGCGTCATATGCCATCTGTGCCAAAAGTCTTGGATATTTAGCGCTTTGTAGGGGGAGTTGAAATTTATTGGCAGGACAATGTTAAACATATATGAAATGCCGATCGCCATATCGGTGTAACCGCTAAAGTCAAAATATAGCTGAAAAGTGTAGCTAAGGCTCGTGATCCATGCCTCGCTCATGCTAAGAGTCGTATACACATCAAAACCGTGAAGGGCAAATCTAGCGAAAAAATCGGCCACTACGACCTTTTTAAAAAGTCCGATCGAAAATAAAAAAAGTCCGATGCTTAAATTTTTATAGTTTATGTGCTTTAAACGTAAATTTGCAAACTGCGGCATCATCTCGGCGTGGTGGATGATAGGACCGGCTAAAAGATGCGGGAAATACGTAACGAAAAGCGCGTAGCGAAGGAAGCTGGGTTCTTTTACTTTTTCATGGTAGCAATCCACTAAAAATGCTATTTGCGTAAATGTAAAAAAGCTAATGCCAAGAGGCAAAATAACGTGGTGCAAAGGTACGTCGGTACCGAAAATTCCGTTAAAATTTTCTATCAAAAAGTCGGTGTATTTGTAGTAGGCCAGTAGGGCTAAATTTGCCGCGACGCCCGCCCATAAAATAAGTTTTTTGCGAGATGGGTGAGCGCAGAGCAGATGACCGACGTAGAAGTTAAACGTAATCGAACCTAAAATAAGCGGGATATAAATAAAATTCCAATATCCATAAAAAAATAGCGAAGCGGCCGTGAGCCAAAGAATACTGAGTTGAACGAATTTGAGTTTATTTAAAACAAAATAAACCCCAAAAGTAATCGGTAAGAAAAAAACTATAAACGCAAATGAGTTAAAAAGCATTTTTACCCTTATTTTAAAAGAGTTTAAATATACTCAAATTTGATTTAAATTAAGCTTTTTAAAGCTAAATTCGATAAAATCGCCCAAATTTCACTAAAAGGATCAAATTTGAGAAGCGACATCATCAAAAAAGGCTATACGCGCGCGCCG
>CALIWP010000158.1 GCA_938046705.1 uncultured Campylobacter sp.
TTAGCAAAAACGGCGGCGCAGCCAAACGTCACGCCATCGTGATAGATCAAAATTTAAGCGAATTTAAAAAACAAGCAAACGCGGGGATAAATTTCGCCCCGATATTTGAGCAGATGACCGCGCCTAGCGTCGGACCGCTCGATCTCAACAAAGCCCCGATAGAAAGCGGCGATAGCAACGACATAAATATGTACCTGGATGTGAAAAAAAGCTATGAGGCTAAGCGCTACGATGATACGATAGCCACGATCCAAACGGCGCTAAGGCGCTATCCAAATAGCATTTTTGCCAGCGAGTTTTTGCTATATAGGCTGCGCGCTTTGGATAAAATTTTAGACTCGCAAAACAGCTTTGAAGGCCTTGGCGCGGCGGATGTCGCAAGCGAGGGGCGCGCGTGGATGAGGCGGTTCGTGTCAGATGAAAACTACCCCGAGGTGCTCTATCTCGTGACCAAAGCCTACCTCAGACAGGAGCTTGTTAGCGACGCGAACTACACGCTAAACATCCTCATGAACGAGCATCCAAACTCAAATTTTACCAAGCTAGCCGTTCTTGAGTTTGCCGACAGGCTCTATGTCACGGGCAGGCAGGATGAGGCGGTAAAGATGTACGAGGACGTGCTATACTCGGCGCAGACGCTAGATGTCGCTAGCCGTGCGGCTCTGAGCCTCGTGCAGGGCAGCATCGACAAGGCTAAATTTGACCGCGCCAAGGACTTTATGCTCAAAATTTTAAACAAAAATCAAGAGTACCTGCTAAACGACGCGTCCAAGCTAACGACGCTGGCTGGGGTATTTCACGAGAAAAATATGGACGATATCGCCGCGAGAATTTATGAAATTTTACTCGCTCGTCTAAATAAAAACGACGACGAGTACGAAACCGTGCTAAAAAATCTAGGAATCGCACTAACAGGCACGCCTGAGACGCAAAAAGCATACGAATACCTAAAAAGATACCAAGGCGAGTTTGCAGACGGACAGTATGCCGCCATCGTGCAAAATGCGCTAGATAAGCTATTTTTCGCTAGAAACGACGAGAGCAACGCGACAAAGCTACACGATCACTACGACGCGCTCATCGAAAAATACGGCAAAACGGACGTCGGCGCTAAGGCGCTAAAAGGGCAGGTCGCGCTCTATCTAAAAGAGCGTAAATTTGACTCCGTCCTGCGCTATACCCAGGCCGTGCGCGATCTAAACGATACGGACGCTAGTGCGGTATTGGATCAGGCGGCGCTAAATTTAGCGGGTGAAGCCATCCGTCAAAACGACTGCGTTACGGCTGTAAATTTGACCGAAAATTATGGCATAGGCGAGAAAATCGGGGCTAAATTTAAGCTCTTTGACTGTTATATGCGCCTCTCTCGTTTCGCCGCCGCGCACGATCTCGCCTCGCAAAATATCTCGACGCCCGACATGCTCGACCGCGTGGAGTGGCTCATCAAACTAGCCTCCGTTTTAATAAAGACGCAGAAGTATAACGACGCCTTGCGCGTAGCCGACGAAGCGCTGGCTATTGCGTCTAGGCAGGAGTACGCCGACGTCTCGCCCGTGCTTTTTTATAGATTTGAGGCACTGATGGGGCTAGGTAGGCTCACCGACGCCGCCGCGACGATAACGGCCGTCGAGACGCTACGCAAAAACGACTTTAAGGTTATCGAACTCTATGACCGCATGGCTGAGGCGACGTACGGCGCGAACGACTTTTTAAACGCGTCGGTTTACGCCAAAAAGGCGATCGACCTACAAAAGCGCCTACATATAGCCACATTTAGCCCGAAAATCGACTTTGAGTACATCGGCTCGCTAAGTAAGCTAGATAGACTAGACGAGGCGTTGCAAGCTGTGCGAGAACTCGTAGATATGCGCCTAGATCCCGAAAACAGACTGCGCGCGCTAGCTCAGATCTCGGAAATCTACATCAAACTAAAACGCGAAAGCGAAGCAAAGCCGTATCTACAGGAGTGCGTCAGCTCAAATTTGCAAAGCTCATGGAAGGCTATCTGCGCCGAACAGATGAAGCTCGTGGAGTAATTTATCCTCTTTTGCTTTTGAAGCCCGCTTAAATTTAGCCGGGAAGCTCGGGTTAAATTTGAGTCTGATCGCCGTAAATAGGCGGCGCGCTTTTAACCATTGCGCTAGGGCTTGGCTCGTGCAGGACGTGGCGCTATATTTTTATTCGCATATCTTTTTACGACAAACGAGTCAAATTTAAGTTCTTTTTCTTTGTTGTTGCTTGATTAAATTTGCCAAGCGGCGGCAAAACGTAAAATTTTCAAAACATAGCTACGTTTTTGCTATCAAATTTAATCCCCAAATTTTGGTGCCTTACTACGTCAAATTTGATATAATTTCTAAAATAAGCGCTTGTAAAAGGAGCTGGCCGTGAACGCAAAATTTCAAGCCGAGATGAAAGAGCTGGACGAGAAATTTGCCGCAATCTCTGAGGATGCAAAAAGGCGGTATGATAGGCATAGGTTTATCAGGCGGGCGACTATGACGTACTGGTCGTCGACGTTT
>CALIWP010000159.1 GCA_938046705.1 uncultured Campylobacter sp.
AAATCGTCGGTTTTTCATCTCTCTCCTTCTCTCTCTTTGATATAGCGCCCAAGGAGGAGAGAGGACCCCTTGAGCGCGGTGATTATATGGCGGCGTGTCCTAAATTTTATAAACTCGCCGCGGCAGATCGTACAGGTCTAGCCAAACCCTCGCGAAGTTGCGGGATCGGTCGCAAGTTCGCGCCATGTCGAGCCCGCGGACGAGGCCACTGCTGCAAGCCCGCAGCCAAGCGCATTGCCGTAAAATCGCGTCGCTTGCCTGATCTCGTCTGAGACTACCCGCAATTTTATGCCGCCGTAAACTCGCCGTAGCGGGCTATTGCCGTGAAAACTTCCCGATCTGCGGGCGGGAGATTAGCGCAGGATCAAATTTCTTAGGCGCGAATTTGCGCTGCTTTTTCTCATCGCGTAGCCGTTTGAGGCTCTGCACGTCAAACTCGAAACCCTCAGCGTCCGCCACCTCTTTGAAAATTTCAAGCTTGCGATCGATCTGCTTTTGCTTTTTCTCTTTTTCCGAAGCGCTCATCTTTTCGAGCTTTTCGTTGTGTTTGACCGCCTTTTCGACCTTGTCGGCGTCCTTGCTATCGGGCACCTTTATGTATTCAAGCTCCATCTTTTGCTTGCGTAGCTTGCCGAGCTCGTTATTTAGCTCTTTTTGCTGATTGAAGCGGCGCGCGCCTACGCCTCGTTTTAGGATGCCCGCGTATCCGAGCTCGTCCTTGTTGTAGTCTTTAGGCGCGAGATCTTTATCGCCCGTGATGTCTGAAAGAGCCTGCTCGCCGAGCTGCTGCCCGTATCTGCCGATCGTAAGCGTCGGTAGGTAGTTTTTAGCGGCCTCTTTTGCGCTTTTGGCGATTTTCACGGCCTTTGGATCGTCCTCGGATGTGATGTTGTAGCCCAGCGTCGATTTGCCGCTTGCGATATTGACTAGACCGCCCACGAAGCCCCATCCACCCTCAAAAACGTCGTCGAAGCGGAAGCCGGGCGCGGCGCGTCCCGCGTTGAAATATGTATCGCTATCCCCTATCCTCGCCCACGCTTTGAGTCCGAAAACGTTAGGGAATTTCGAGCTTTGCGCCCATTTCGGCTTGGTTAGGTTTTCTTTTTCGGTATCTGCGATAATCGAGCTTAGCGACAGCCCCGCGGCGTCCGCGGCGATAAAGGTCGCCTGCATCATCGCGAAACGATGAGGGTTTTTGAGTATCGCTTTGATCACCATCGGCGTCGATTTGACGGAGTAGTGCAAAAACGGCATCAGTCCCCACTTGTCGCTCTTACGCAAAAAGCCGTTGAAATGGGTGCTGTAATCGACGTAGTGATACTGCGCGTCGCTCATCGCCGCAGAAAGCTCTTTTTCGCTGAATTTGCTTAGATCGCCCGCAGCGTATCCGCGTTTTGCGGCGATCGCATCGAGATTTTTCTTAAATCGCGCAATCTTGAAAATTTCATCCTCCCAAGCGTAGGCTTTTCTAGCCGCCCTACCCACCGCCGAGCCCTCGCTCATGTAGATATTTTTGCCCGCGGTGCTTAGAAAATCCATAGCCTTGCCGACGATGCCGAAAGCCTCGCTATCATTTTTCGGCTTTAAGCCTTTGATCGCGCCCTCCAGATCGTCCATAGCGCTATCTAGTCCCAAGCGGCGCGCGAGCTTCCAATACTCCTGCCGCTGCTGCCGTCCTAAAAGCGCCCAGCTCGCAAGAGCTTTTTCGTCGCCGTGCAAAAACGCCAGCACGGCATTGCTCGCGACGTTATAAATGTGCGTAAACGGGTTTTTGACCGTCACGTT
>CALIWP010000160.1 GCA_938046705.1 uncultured Campylobacter sp.
GCTGATGCCTTCTTGCACGAGCGCATGCATGGTGGCGCTACACTGGGCGTTGATTAGCTCGCCCAAATTTAGCCCGTTTACGAAGTCGCAGCCCTCAAGGCCGTTTAGGCTCATGCTCGGCACTGCTACGTCAGCGTCCGCGCTCGCTACTTTGATGAATGTTACCGTCTTGTCCTTCACGCCGTCCATGATGAGCTGTAAAAAGCTGTGCTGATCGCGCGAGCCGATGAGTCCGACGGGCGTGAGTCCGTAGCGTTTGTAGCCCTTTTTCTTGCCCAGGCTCTCCGCCCACAGCTGCACGTACCAGTCGTTAAACTCCAAAAATCTATCGCCGTAGCTAAAAATTACATTGATCTTGGCGTTTTTGTGCGTCGCGTAGTGGTAGGCTTTTTGCAGTAGCGTGTCATCGCCGTCCTCTAAAAATCGCCTTTTGCACGCCCGAGCACCCTCGAGCAGCGCCGCTGCGTCGTATCCGCATAGCATTAGCGGTACCAGACCGATCGCGCTAAGCACGCTAAATCTACCGCCGACGTTTTTAGGTATATTAAAAAATTTGATGCCGTTTTGCTTGGCGTAGGCTTCTAGCGGCGAGGCCGGGTCTGTTATGACGATGAAATTTCGGCTCAAATTTGAGGGCTTAAAGCGCTCCAAGATGCACTTAAATAGGGTGATCGTCTCGATCGTGGTGCCTGATTTTGACGAGATGATAAAAAGCGTCTCGTTAAATTTGATGCTTTCGCAAACGCTCTCAAAGCTAAAGGCATCCACGTTATCGAGAAAATAAAGCTCTCGCTCGCGGCTCCTTTTTGCGCCTGATAGCATCGTTTTTAGCGCCTTGACGCCTAGGCTACTGCCGCCGATACCTACCAGTACAACGCTTTTTATGTGCGCGAGCGTTGTTTCAAATTCGGCGATTTCGCTTAGTAAATTTGCGCCGATTTCGGGCAGGTGATAGTAGCCGATCTCGCCGCCTTTTAGTTCGTCGTTCATGCGCTTGGCGTAGGAGCCGATCGCGCTTAGTGGCGTTTTTTCGAAAAATAGCTCATTTTTTAGCATTTTTGCCTAGCTCGTAAAAGAAATTAGTCGCCTGTACGAAGCCCTCGACGCTACCGCAGTCAAAGCGCTTACCTTTAAATTTATATGCTAATACCATGCCGTCTTTGGCTTGCTCTTTTAGCGCGTCGGTGATTTGCACTTCGCCGTTCTTGCCGGGTTTGGTGCGCTCTAGGATCGTGAAAATATCAGGCGTCAGGATATAGCGGCCGATGACGGCTAGGTTGCTCGGAGCTTCTTTGGGGTCTGGTTTTTCGACCATGTCGCTAACCATGAGCAGATCGTCCTCGATCGCGCGACCCGTGACGATGCCGTAGTTTTTGCTTTGCTCGATCGGCACTTCCATCACGGCGACGATGCTGCAGCGGTATTTTTCGTAGATTTTTACCATTTGAGATAGCACGCCTTCGCCCTCTTCGTTTATGCAGAGGTCATCAGCCAGCACCACGCCAAAAGGCTCGTCGCGCACGAGGACTTTGCCCGTGTGGATGGCGTTTCCTAGGCCTCTCATACTCTCTTGGCGCGTGAATGAAAACGTGCAGCGTGCCATCAGCTCTCTGATCTCGGTTAGCAGATGTTCCTTGTTTGTGCCGGAGATCTGATGCTCGAGCTCGTAGCTGATATCAAAATAATCCTCCAGCGCGCGTTTGCCGCGACCAGTGACGAAAGCCATATTATCCATGCCCGCCTCCAGCGCCTCGTCCACGCCGTAGTGAATGAGCGGCTTGGTAA
>CALIWP010000161.1 GCA_938046705.1 uncultured Campylobacter sp.
TTTTTAGCAAGTGAGCTATTATGATTATAAAAAGTATTTCGGCTAAAAATATGCCAACCCCTTGAGCAATAACAAAGTCTCCTCGCCGTATCCCAACCGTAAACGGGAGTACCGCACCCAAAATAAGCGCCAAAATAATCGTCGCAGCGGCAGGCAAAAACAAATCTATGAAAAATTTTGCAATTTCGTCAAAATAACTTAGCCGCTTATAAAGTACTGCGCACACGCCACTAAAAAATATCCAAAAACCAACCAAATAAGCGATATTTAGCTCAAGCCAATCGAGCGGATCGCCTAAATCGCCGAGAGGATCAGCATCTCCTGCCGGATCATACTCCCTAAAAAACACAAGCTCTACCGCGCTAGTCGTAAGCCCGTAGATACTCATAAAGCAAAAACTCATCGAAAACGCACAAGTCAAAATTTTTAAAAATACCATTTTTTTCTCACGATTAGATTAAATTTTACACTCCAGCTTTATATTTTTAAGCCGCAGGATTATAGCACATTAAAACGTCTTAGGCGCTACCGATTTACCCTCTCTCAACCCTCACGCAAACTCCCTATCTATCACGATGAAAATTTTATATCCGGGAAAGCTTAGCGCGACTTTGCGCTCGATCTGGGCGCGCAGTTCGCCTAGATTTTTCTCGGCAAAATCAACCACTGCGTCAAACCTCACGCTCTTTTTCTTGCTATCTATAAAAAACGCGTGAAACCCGCGCACGCTACTAAACTCCGAGAGCAAATTTGCCACGCAGGTGCGGCTCTCGTCCTGCCCCAAATTTACGCTATAAACGCCAAAAACCAGATAAATCCTGTAAATTTTATAAATCTCGATCTGAAGCTCGTTTAGCCTCTGCGAAACCTCGCTAAGAGGCAAATGTTCGTCTATCTCGACATTTACCGAGCCGACGTATCGCTGCGCGCCGTAGTTGTGAAGTATCAGATCGTATGCGCCGCGCACGATTTCGCAGCGATTTACGGCGGCGTAAATTTCGTCGCTGATCTCCTTTTCGACGCGCTGACCGATGATTTTATCGAAGGTTTCTTTTATCAAAAGTACGCCGTTTATGATAATAAAAAGCGACGCCAGAGCGCCCGCATATCTGTCTATTTGGATGTCGGCGAAGTACGAAAGCCCAGCCGAAACCAAGATCACGCACGAGATGATCGCATCGCCCAAAGCCTCCTGGCCGACGGCTCTAAGCGAGATAGATTTGGTCTGTTTGCCGATCTTTTTATAGTAAAAGCCGAGCGCAAATTTGACGAATATCGCGCAGAACAAAAACGCTAAAAACGGCATCGTAAAACTAGTGGGCTCGGGCGCGAGGATGTTTTCTACGGAGGTTTTTAGAAACTGAAATCCCAGCATCAACACGATGACCGAAACGATAAGACCGCCGATATACTCGGTCCTGCCGTAGCCGTAGGGGTGGTCTTCGTCGGGCATCTTGCTAGCTAGCTTTGAGCCGAAAATCGTGATGATACTTGAGCCTGCATCGCTAAGGTTATTTACAGCGTCTGATATCAGAGCGACCGAGTTTGAGACCATGGCGATAAAAATTTTCGCCGCGGCTAAGAAAAAATTTGTAACTATGCCAATAAGCGCGGTTTTTATGATCGTTTTTTCGCGCTTACCGTCTTTAAAATCCATCATTTTGAGATTCCTTTTCATTTTTGGCGTATTATACCGCGTCTTGACATCAAAGCCAAAATTTTATAAAATGCGAGCTTTCAAAACTTCTTTTGAAACTTAAATTTATCTACAAAATTATTCCGTAATTTTAAAGAGGACACAATGGAAAATAACGCGACCCAGCCTGCAAATTCTGCGCAGGAAAGTCAAAAAACCACGAAAAAACACCAAAACTCGCGCACCCACATCCCCGTCGACGGACACAAAATCGAAGAGCTAAGAACTCTTAGCCTAGAGGAGCTCATCGCTATCGCAAACAGCGTAGGCGTCGAGAATCCGCGCGAATTTCGCAGACAAGATTTGATATTTGAGATCCTAAAAACCCAAACAAAACAAGGCGGATTTATACTTTTCACGGGCATTTTAGAGATCACGAGCGAGGGCTACGGCTTTTTGCGCTCGGTAGACGCAAACCTCAGCGACAGCTCAAACGACGCCTACGTCTCAAACTCTCAAATTCGCAAATTTGCGCTGCGCGTGGGCGATATCGTGACGGGCCAAGTGCGCGAGCCGAAAGATCAGGAAAAATACTACGCCCTGCTAAAAATCGAAGCGCTAAACTATATGCCACTAATCGAAGCCAAGGAGCGCCCGCTATTTGACAACCTAACTCCGCTTTTCCCGACGGAAAAACTTCGCCTCGAGTACGATCCGATGAAGCTAACGGGCCGCGTGCTAGATCTCTTTACGCCTCTTGGCAAGGGTCAGCGCGGCCTCATCGTCGCCCCGCCTAGAAGCGGTAAAACCGAGCTCATGAAAGAGCTAGCCCACGGTATCGCGCGCAACCACCCGGAGTCGCATCTCATGGTGCTACTCGTGGACGAGCGTCCCGAGGAGGTCACCGACATGCAGCGCTGCGTAAAGGGCGAAGTGTTTAGCTCGACGTTTGACCTGCCTGCGATGAACCACGTGCGCGTCGCCGAGCTCGTCATCGAAAAGGCCAAACGCCTCGTAGAAATGGGTAAGGACGTCATCATCCTGCTTGATAGTATCACCCGCCTAGCGCGCGCGTATAACACCGTAACTCCGCCAAGCGGCAAGGTACTAACCGGCGGCGTGGACGCAAACGCACTGCATAAGCCGAAACGCTTTTTCGGCGCAGCGCGAAACATCGAACACGGCGGCAGCCTCACTATCATCGCTACCGCACTCATCGACACGGGCTCGCGTATGGACGAGGTGATTTTTGAGGAGTTTAAAGGCACGGGCAACAGCGAGATCGTACTAGATCGCAACATCTCCGACCGCCGCATTTACCCGGCCATCAACGTACTAAAATCAGGCACCAGAAAAGAAGAACTACTGCAAAAACCCGACGAACTGCAAAAGATCTGGGCTATCCGCTCGGCGATCGCGACGATGGACGACGTAGAGGCGCTTAAGTTTTTATACGCCAAGATGCTAAAAACCAAGGATAACAAAGAGCTGCTTTCAATCCTTAACGAATAGTGAAGTTGCGTTTTTAGATAAATTTAACCCTTGCGCGAGTCGTTTCGGCTCGCCGACCTATTTTAAAACTCTCTAAATTTTATAAATTTAACAAACCGTCGCCGCTTAAATTTACGTCTGTGACGGCTATTTTAACGCCAAAATTTAACGCGGCTTTTCAAATTTGTTTTTATTTTTTGCCGTCCGTAGCTTTGCAGGCATGAGCAATCATCAGCGTTTTTTAGCTTTTACCTTTTTAACTTCCGCCAAAAGCTCTTTGTTTTTGGCTTCCATTCTCTCTTTTTCTG
>CALIWP010000162.1 GCA_938046705.1 uncultured Campylobacter sp.
GGGGTTAAATTTGACGAGGCGAGTTGTTTTTGCTTTTGTCAAATTTAACAAAACTGCTTTGACGCTGCAAACATACAAGAATTATTAAAAATTATTCGGGCGACTTCGCGATAAATTTATCGCTGTATCGCCCAAATAAACTACTTTTTCAGCTTCTCGTAATCAATCATAAAATCAACAAATTTGCTTTTAAAATTTGGATCTTTTATTAGCCCGTATTGTATCGTCGCAGCCTCGATGTTATCGATCTCTTGATATAGGTGTCCCAGCGCCACGCGGCTTTCCATCGCGTTTGGATCGGTGAGCTTAGATAGCTCTAAAAGTGCGGTTGCGTTTTGCGGGTGATTTGAGCCGATGGCGGCCACGGCGGCTAGAAACAGCGTGCCCGCGTCGTTTATCTTAAATTCGTCGATTATGCGGTTGTAGATCTGATAGCTCTCCTCAAAATCGTTCGTAAAAATATCGATGTAGGCTAGCGTCTGGAGCAAGTCAGCGTTATTGGCGCCTTGTTTTAGCAGCGCTTTTATTTTCTCGCGCTCGTAGTTTAGTAGGCCAGAGATTTGCAAAAGCTTGATGTATTGCTCTTTGATGATGTTTGCGCCGTGGTAAAACGCCGCGTCGTTTAGCCGCTTGTCGTGGAAGTAAATTTGTATCTGCTCGACGTATTTTTTGATGCCTTCATCCTTGTAGTTTGCGATAAAATCAAGGATATTCGCCACTATATCATCAGGCAACTTGGCCTTTAAAATCTGCGTTTTTTTAGCAAACTCCCCGCCCCTGTCGGTCATCTTTGCGATTATCGCGTCAAAGGCCAAATTTAGCGCGCTCTCTTCCTTATCTTCTTCTAGCCAGCGCATGAGAGCGCCGCTATTGTTTGCGATGAGCGCCATTAGAGCTTGGCTTACTGGCGCGTCTTTTGAGCTTGCGTCGTGGTCGAGATTTTCAGAAATTTCTTGCAGTAGTTTGGTATTATCTATGGCGTTTATGTCGTTTGCGATGGCGCCCAGCACGCCTGCTAGGTGATTTGTCGGGTCTAGGTGGTAGCTCATGATAAAGTGCTTTGCCGCCATGCTAAAGTTGCCCAGCTGCGCGTAGCTAAGCGCTAGGTCGTAGTGTAAAACTGAGTGCTCGGGATAGAGCGAGATGAGCGAGGCAAACTGCGCGTTGGCCTGCTTTAGCTTGTAGTTTAGGGCGTTTGCGATGGCTGATGAGAGCTCTAAATTTACCTTTGAGAGCGCGCCGCTAGCGTTTAGGTAGTTGCCCGCCGCGCTTGCATCGTCCAAAAATAGGCTAACTCCGCCTTTTCTTATGTAGTTTATCGTTTGGTTCGGGTCAAAAACCTTATAAGGCGCGAAGTAAAATAGCGTCTCGTAGCGTTTGGTTTTGTCGAAAAACAGGTCGTTTCTAAAGTGCGCCTGAGCTAAATTTACGTCAAAAAGCTCTGGCTTTAGTATCGTTTTGATCGGAAAGTTTGCATTTAAAAATAACGGATCCTCGTGAAATACGGCCTTTATTTCATTTGTCGCCGCTTCAAATTTGCCGTCTTTTAGGTTTATGATGGCTATCATCGAGTTTATTTTATTTGAGTCGCCGCCCTTGTTTAGCGCTAAATTTAGCCTATTTCTGGCCTTTTCGTACTGCCCGAGTCTTGCGTAAAGCATGCCAAGCGCCAGGTCTGCGTCAAATTCCTTTTGCGCTTCTAGCTTTTGTATCGCTTCGGTATCGTCGCCGATAAAGCTTAAAATTTTAGCCGCGAGGTAGTCGTAGCGGTCTTTGTAGTAGCCGTTTTCAGCGTGTGAGAGAGCCGCTAGAGCCTCGATGTATTGGCCTTTATAGTAGTTTATGAGCGCGTAGTAGTAGTTGTATAGAGGAGAGTCTGCTTCTTTATATAAAAACGAGCTTGCGAGATTTATGTAGTAGTTAAAATTTTGCTCGTTTTTTAGCTCCAGTGAGCTAACTGCGGCGTTTATGGCGCTAACGGCGACGTTTTCGTTATTGTCGATAGCTTTTTTAAAGCTTTTTAGTGCGTCTTCAAATTTGCCCTGCCTCATCTGCGAAACGCCGAGATTATAGTTTGAGAGGCTTTGGTTATAAACTGCGATGTTTTCGTAGATTTTCAGCGCCTCAAATTTATTGCCCTTTTCGTAGAGTAAATTTGCCTTAGCGATCATGTCGTCGATCTTTGAGCTGCCGAATTTTTGCGACTCGTAGTGCTCCTCGATATCTTTTACGATCTGTTTTTCGTCTATCGGCGGCTTTTTCTCGCCTCTAAAAACGAAAAACAAAACTACGGCCAAGATGATGACGAGCGCGCCCGCCGATCCTCCGATAATAAAAAGCTTTTTCTTGCTTTTTTTAGCCTCTTCTTGCGCGTCTGCGGTTTGTTCGGGGACTACTGGTTCTAGCTCGTCGAGCGAAACCAGCTCGTCGCTTTCGCCGCCTTCTTGCTCTTCCGGTCGAGGCTCTTTGTCACTTAGCTGGGTTTCGGCCTCTTCGAGGATTACTACGTTTTCATCGTCGTTTTGCGCCACTACATGTACCTTTTAAGAACTTCTGGGATCTCGATGCTGCCGTCTGCTTTTTGGTAGTTTTCCATTATCGCTATTAGCGTCCTACCGACTGCGAGAGACGAGCCGTTTAGGGTGTTTACCAGAGCGTTTTTCTTGCCGTCTTTGTAGCGGATTTTAGCTCTGCGCGCTTGGAAATCGCGGGTATTTGAGACCGAGCTTATCTCGCGGTATTTGTTTTGCGACGGTAGCCAGACCTCGAGGTCTATCGTCTTTGCCGCGCTAAAACCTAGATCTCCGCTGCAAAG
>CALIWP010000163.1 GCA_938046705.1 uncultured Campylobacter sp.
TAGCCTAGAAAAGGCGTTTGAGAAGTAAAATTTAGCGGCTCCCGGCCGGTGCGCTTCGGGGCCGCATTTTGGTAAATTTGGATTTTGCGCTTGCGACCGGGTTAAATTTGCCCGCTCAAATTTGACTGGTCGCAGGCTTTAAATTTAGATCAAATTTGATCTTGTAAGAGGTAAAATTTAGGCTCGCGTTTCCATCCTTTGCGCTAGTCTAAATCTTACCTTTTCCTGCCAAGCGTTTGGGAAAATAGGACTCCGAAAGACAATAGCAATGCCTAAACGCTTGGATTTTTACTGCTGCTTAAATTTACCCGTTTGCTTCATAAATTTTGCTCCGATTTTTAAAATTTACACCCTTGTTGCCGTAAAACCGATATAATCTACATAAAAAACTGCGGAGGCGAAAATGCAAAAATTTGTCGAGCAAAAATTTATCGGCGAGCGCGCGATGTTTGGCGTAAAGGACGCGGAGTTTGAGCGGTGCGGGTTTGCAGCAGGCGAGTCGCCGCTAAAGCACGGGCAAAATTTGCGCCTAAAAAACTGCACTTTCGAGTGGAAATATCCGCTGTGGTACACGAAAAACGTCGCCGTGGAGGACGGATTTTTGATGCAGATGGCGCGCGCTAGCATCTGGTACGCGCAGGACGTTAGCTTTAAAGATACGCTAATCCAGGCGCCAAAATCCTTTCGCAGGTGCCAAAACGTGAGGCTAGAAAACGTAAATTTGACCCAGGCCGAGGAGACGCTGTGGAGCTGTGAGGACGTGGAGATAAAAAACGTCTGCGCGCGCGGGGATTATTTTGCGATGAACTGCGAAAACGTGCGCGTTTACGGGCTAAATTTGGACGGTAACTACGGCTTTGACGGCTGTAAGAACCTGCTCGTCGAGGATAGCAAGCTACTTAGCAAAGACGCCTTTTGGAACTGCGAGAACGTGACCGTGCGAAATAGCTTTATAAGCGGCGAATACCTCGCGTGGAACAGCAAAAACGTGACCTTTGAAAACTGCGTGATAGAGAGCTTGCAAGGGCTTTGCTACGTGCAAAATCTCGTGCTGCGCGGCTGCCAAACGCTAGATACCACGCTAGCCTTTGAGTATTCAAGCGCGGACGTAGAAATTTTAGGCGGCATAGCTAGCGTGAAAAACCCGCTTTCAGGTGTGATAAGGGCAAAAGAAATAGGCGAAATAATAATGCAAAAAGAGTGCGTGGATCCGGCCGCGACTAGGATAATTTTAGAAAAATAGCGGTTTTGCCGACTCGTATTTTCACTTATACTTATGCTTGCGGTCGCAACTGCAAACGGAAGGAAATAACGTCCAAACTTCGGTTGCTACTATATGTATCCTGCTGGGCTAGTTTCCGCTTCGTATACTTGTTGCAAACATAAGCGTAAAGTAAAAAGTAAAATGCTTCGCTATATTGTTTTTTATTTAAAATTTGAAGTCAAATTTGGATTAAAAGTCTGCGGTCAAATTTGAGATTTAAGCCGTTTTTGGTTTAAATTGCCCCTTTAAACTAAAGAATTAAATTATTTAAAAAGGAAAAATATGTCGTTTTTTGAAAAATTAAAGCTAGCTTTTTACACGATTTGTCGCCCCGAAAAGCTTATTTCGTTTAGGCTCGCAAAGCCCGATCCGCGCTACACGCGCGAAGCGAATTTTACCCTAAAATACGGCGTCCTTCACGCTCATCAAAATATGAACGCCGTCACGATCGCCTACGATCGCCTGTGCGAGCAATATGCAGGTTTTAAGCCGCTTTTCATCATCGAAAACGCTCCTCAGTGCGAATACACGAATATGCACGCAAGCTCTAGTTACGAGGCGCTTGACGAGGAGGAGTATAATGCGCAAAATCCGGACGCGCGCGACTTTCCCGCTGCGGAGTTTCGTTTGATGCTAAGTATCCTGCGCAACCCCGAATACAAGACTGAAGTTGGCGAATTTTACGGTAAATTTAGCCTAAATTATCCAGATAAATTAAAGGCTTTAGAATACCTGAATACCCGCGATTATAACGCTCTTGACGAGGATATCGACGTGTATCTGTGCTCTTGCGAGCGCAGTACGGACGTATTTGCGAGAATGATTCAGGGGTATTTTGCCGATGATTTTGAACCTGAGCAGACGTATGCGTTTATTTTGATGATGAACGAGCGATTCGGGTTTGAGTTTATCGGTATCGGCGCGACGTTAATGCTATTTTACCGCCGAGAAAATTTAAGCGACGATAAGGCAGAGGAGCTACTGCAAGAGCTGGCTAAAATTTACGATACGCCTTACGAAGCGATCAAAAAAGCTCTGTGGCATAGCGCGTTTGGATCTCGTAAGACGCTCGTGCTGCCTTTTGCCGAAAACATCGAGGATGTCGTCGTAGACGAGCTGTAAATTTGGAGTAAATTTCGACTTGGAAGCTTAAAAATTTAAGCCAAAATCTTAAACATTACAAAATTTTAAAGAAATTTTAGCTACACTCAGCAAATTTTATAAAAAAGGATGCCAAATGAACCCTTCCGAATTTATCTGGATGGATGGAAAATTAGTCAAATGGGAGGATGCTAAAGTCCACGTCCTAACCCACTCGCTTCACTATGCAAACGCCGTATTTGAGGGCACAAGAGCGTATATGACGGATAAAGGCTTAGCGGTATTTCGCTTAAGCGATCACACCGCGCGCCTACTAAAATCAGCCAAAATGACGATCCTAAACGTCAAATACACGCAAAAAGAGCTTGAAGACGCGCAGGTCGAGCTACTTCGCGCAAATAAATTTAAATCAAACGTCTATCTACGCCCGATCGTTTATCTAGGCTACGGCGTGATGGGTCTAGCTCACACCAAAGCTCCCGTAAATACGGCAATCGCGGCATGGGAGTGGGGTGCGTATCTGGGCGAAGAGGGCCTAAAAAAGGGCATCCGCGTGAAAATTTCGAGCTTTGCCAAACTAAACGTCGGCGGCCAAATGAGCCGCGCGAAATCAAGCTCGAACTACCTCTGCTCGCAAATGGCAAACTACGAAGCCAAAGAGGCGGGCTACGACGAGGCGCTACTGCTTGATAGCGAGGGCTATATCTCAGAGGGACCAGGCGAGTGCTTTTTCATCGTGGAAGACGGCGCGCTCATCACTCCTCCAAACGACAGCAGCCTAGCTAGCATTACGCAAGATACCGTCATCAAAATCGCTCGCGACCTAGGTATCGAAGTGCGCAGAGAGCGCATCACTCGCGACCGCGCATACACTGCGGACGAGGCGTTTTTCACGGGTACGGCGGCCGAGGTCACTCCGATAAGCGACATCGACAACCGCGTGATCGGCGCGGGCGAGCGCGGAGCGGTAACTAAACGCCTACAAGACGCGTATTTTGACGTAGTTTACGGACGCAATCCAAAATACGCCTCGATTCTAACTTACATTTAAGGAACGAAATGCCGGCAGATTTGAACGATTATTTTAATAAAAAAAGAGGCTCAAGCGGCGGCGGAGACGATAACGGCGGCGAGAGCAAGGGGCCAAAAGTAAATTTTAAAACGCCTGATTTTAAAGGATTTGGTAAAATTTCGGCCTTTGCCTACGTCATCATCGCGCTTGTGGCCGTGATCGCGCTCACGC
Organism: uncultured Campylobacter sp.; assembly: GCA_938046705.1. The sequence goes on from CALIWP010000163.1 coordinate 3,609, forward strand.
AGCCTTTCGTCACGATAAACTCGGGCGAAGTGGGCATCAAGTCAAATTTGGGTAAATACGACCCGTCTCCGATGCAGCCGGGACTGCACTTCTTTATCCCGTTTTTGCAAAAGGTCATCGTAGTCGATACGCGCGTTCGCCTCATCAACTACACGTCGGGCGAAGATATGGGCGAGGCGGCGCAAAAGTACGGCGCACAGGCTCAAGCGGGCATCATCCGCAAAAACTCGATCTCCGTTTTGGACGCGAGAAACTTGCCTGTTAGCATCGACATAACCGTGCAGTACCGCCTAAATCCGGAAAACGCGCCTCAAACGATCGCGTCTTGGGGGCTTAGCTGGGAAAACAAGATCGTCGATCCCGTCGTGCGCGACGTCGTGCGCAGTATCGCTGGTAAATACACCGCAGAGGAGCTTCCGACGAAGCGAAACGACCTAGCCACGGCTATCGACGAGGGTATCCGCAAGGATATCGACGCGCAACCGAACAAACCAGTCGAGCTACTAACCGTGCAGCTTCGCGAGATAATCCTGCCT
>CALIWP010000164.1 GCA_938046705.1 uncultured Campylobacter sp.
CATCTAGGATTATGACGCCCTCGCCGCCTCCGGTGATCTTGCTTTCGCTCGCGATAAATGCCAGCCTTAAGCGGTTTAGCTCGCCCGAGCTTAGATTTTTTAGCGCCGTCTCGTTTAGGCTCAAATTTACCTCGTCCCTACCGGCGGAGTCTAGGGTTTTGCTATTTATCTTTAATGAAATCTCGCTCATATAAAGCTCTTTTAGAAACGAATTTATGAGCGACTCAAGCTCTTTTAAATTTGCCGCGCGAGCTTGGCTGATTTTATCGGCCAGCGCGTTTACCGCGGTTTCGTTTTGTTTAAATTTACGCTCCAGCTCGCTCTTTTCAAAGCTTATATTTTCGTATCTTGCTAGCTCGGCTTTGCGCGTTTTTAGCGTCTGCAAAGCCTCCTCCTCGCCGCCGTAGCGACGCACGAGTGAGTTTATCGCCTCAATGCGGTCTAGCACGCCCTCGATATCCACGTCTTCTAGCTCGTCCATGTTTAAATTTTCGCGCGCTATTCGCAGCTCGTTCATCGCCTCTTCAAAAAAGCCGCTATCGACGTCGCTGATGTTTAGCGCGTCTACTACGGGTTGCTCGAAATTAAAAATTTGCTCCGCCCTATTCCACGCTTCTAAAATTTTATCCTTTTTACTCAGGCGCTTTTTTAGCTCCATTAGCTCGTCAAATTCGCCGATTTTCGGGCTCACGCTTTCTATTTTATTGATTTCAAAGGAGGCAAATTCCTTTAGCTCCTCCACTCTTTTTTCTTCGTCGATTATTTTTTTCAGCTCGCGAGAAATTTGGCTAAATTCGTCAAATTTGAGCCTAAATTCGCTCAAAATTTCGTTAAATTTAGCGTCTTTTTTCGTCTGCAAGCTATCTAGCAAATTTAAAAATCTCTCGTTTTCAAATTCGTTTATTTCCTTTGCGGATAGGTATTTTACGTGCTCTTTGGCGATGCTGGCTAGATTTTTTTTAGAAACGGCTTGCGAGTTTATAAAGTAGCGCGTCGTTTTGTCGCGAAAAAGCTTAAAGGTATTTATCTCCTCGCTCTCAAGGCCAAATTCCTCAAGGTCAAAATTATGCGAGACGTCGGCCTCGATCAGCTTCGCTTCGCTATCCTTTAGCCCCAAAACCGCCATTATCGAGCCCATCAGGACCGATTTGCCAGCACCGCTCACGCCCGTAAATACGCTAAGTCCGCGCCCGAAATTTAACTCGACGTTTTCAAAACTCAAATTTTGCTTTATCAAAATCCGCTCAATCATTATAACCCCAATGCAGCTTTTCTTTTAAAATTTGAAAATAATCTCTCCCGACGTGGCGGATTAGCCGCGCCGTGTTCGCGCTTAGCGTCATGCTCACGCTCTCAAGCTCGCTCATTTTATACCTGTCCTGCCCGTCGATCACCAGCACCGCCGCGCTTGCGGTTTTAAATTTGATCTCAAATCCGCGCGGAAGCACGACCGGACGCTGCGTGAGCGAGTGCGAACAAACGGGCGTAACCAAAAACACCTCGCTCAAAGGATAGGTTATCGCTCCGCCAGCGCTCATGTTGTATCCGGTTGATCCCACCGGCGTAGAGACGATGACGCCGTCGCCAAAATACGCGTTAAAGTATTTTTCGTTCCAAAAGGCCTCCACGTGCGTCATGGAACCTACCTTTTCGCCCACGATCACCGCGTCGTTAAATGCGATCTTGTGCAAAATTTCCCCGCTTTTTTTGTGCAAAAAAACGTCAAGCATAAAAGGGGTCTCGACCTCAAATTTGCCCTCGAAAAACTCGGCGAAAAATTTCTCGCATTCATTCATCGTGATATCTGTTAAAAATCCCAGCCTGCCCGCGTGTATGCCTAGCACGAAGGGCGAAATCTCGGCCGCGTTTCTGCAAAGCGAGATGATCGTGCCGTCGCCTCCGAGCGAGATCAAAAAATCGCACTCTGTAGCCAGCTCGCGCACCTCAAATCCTTGCAAATTTGAGCCCTCTTTTAAATTTAGATGTTTAGCGAGCGCGTTTTCAAACAAAATTTGAACGCCGTACCTGGCTAAAATTTCGCGTAAAATTTGTGCGTTTTTTACCAAATTTCCATTGATTTTTGCGACTAGGCCGACTTTTTTTACCTTAGCCGGAAGTAATAAATTCTCTTTTTTCATAGAGCGGATTTTATCACATTTTGTTTTAAAAAAGCTGGGAAAAAGCAAATTTCTAGTATAATGGGCGCGTTAAAAACAGCAAAAGGAGTGAAAATGCGTAGCCATTACTGCACTGATTTAAGCAGTGCCGACATAGGCAAAGAAGTTACGCTTTGCGGTTGGGTAAATACCTACCGCGACCACGGCGGCGTTATATTTTTGGACCTGCGCGATCGCACGGGACTGATCCAGATCGTCTGCGATCCGGCAGACAGCAAGAGCTCTCACGAGGCAGCATCGCACGTTCGCGACGAGTACGTGCTAAGGATAAAAGGCAAAGTCCGCGCTCGCGGCGAAGGCCTAGTAAATCCACGCCTAAAAACGGGCGAGATCGAAGTAATCGCTAGCGAAGTGATAGTAGAAAACCCGAGCGAGACGCTACCTTTCGTCATCGGCGACGAGAGCGTAAACGAGGACATCAGGCTAAAATACAGATTTTTGGACCTTAGAAACGAGAAACTTCAAAATATCTTTAAAATGCGCTCAAAAGCGGCGATCGCAGCTAGAAACAGCCTAGATAAAATGGGCTTTATCGAGTTTGAAACGCCGATTTTAACGCGCGCAACGCCTGAAGGCGCAAGAGACTATCTAGTGCCTAGCCGCGTATATCCGGGCCAGTTTTACGCCCTGCCGCAAAGCCCGCAGCTTTTCAAACAGCTTTTGATGTGTTCCGGCTTTGATAAATATTTTCAGATCGCAAAATGCTTCCGCGACGAGGACTTGCGCGCCGATAGACAGCCTGAATTTACGCAGATAGATATCGAGATGAGCTTCATCGAGCAAGAAGACATCCTAAATATGGCTGAAAATATGCTAAAAGACGTCTTTGCCGCATGCGGATACGATATCCAAATCCCTTTTCGCCGCATGAGCTACAAAGAGGCTACCGAGAGCTACGGCAGCGACAAGCCCGATCTGCGCTACGATCTAAAGATGATCGACGTTATCGACATTTTCGCGCGCTCTAGCAATGAAATATTTAGTAAAATCGCAACCGAACCTAAGAAAAACCGCATCAAGGCGCTAAAAGTGCCAAACGGCGATAATATCTTTAGCAAGCGCGAGATGAATAGGTTTGAGGAATTTGTCCGCAAATTCGGCGCTCAAGGCCTTGGCTACTTCCAGATGAAAGAGGACGGTCTAAAAGGACCGCTTTGTAAATTTTTCGAACAAAGCGACCTTGACGAGATCGTAGCTCGCTGCGAGCTAAAAGTCGGCGACGTCGTATTTTTCGGCGCCGGCAAGAAAAAAGTCGTACTTGACTACATGGGACGATTTAGGATTTTCCTCGCCGAGCAAATGGGCATCATCGACCAAAACAAAATGGAGTTTTTGTGGGTGCTTGACTTCCCGATGTTTGAGCAAAACGACGACGGTAGCTACTCAGCTATGCACCATCCGTTTACCATGCCTAAAAACATCGACGAGCCCGATCTCGAGGACATCCTATCGGTCGCTCACGACGTCGTGCTTAACGGCTATGAACTTGGCGGCGGTAGCGTGAGAATCCATAAAAACGACATTCAGCAAAAGGTATTTAAGCTACTTGGTATCGACGAAGCTGAGCAACGCGAGAAATTTGGCTTCTTGCTCGACGCGTTAAGCTTTGGCGCACCTCCGCACGGCGGTATCGCGATCGGCTTTGATAGGCTAAATATGCTAGTAAATAAAACCAGCTCGATCCGCGACGTTATCGCCTTCCCTAAAACTCAGCGCGCCCAGTGCCCGTTAACAAAAGCGCCGAGCGAAGCTAGCGCGGAGCAGTTAAGGGAGCTAGGGTTAAGGCTGCGAGAAAAAGAAAAATAAGTGTAGAAGCGTCGTCTCGCTGCGCTATACGTCGTTGGTTTTAAAATTTTACGCTCCGCAGGCTACACGCCTAGCGCACGCTTAAATTTTAAAACCGCCTTGTCTAGCTTGGCGATACTTCCGCTACAAAATTTATTGAATTTTATTTTTTATTTTAAAGAAAAGGCGAAGTATCTTGCGATGAATTTAAATGTTGCGAAGAAATTTTCGACCGAAGATAGAACATATAGTTCATCGAGGGAGGAAATTTCTAGCCCATTTAAAGACGCGTAAGAGAAGCCGAAAAAGGAAAAATTTGAAAATAGTTTTAGCAACATCCAACGCCGACAAAGTGCGCGAAATAAAAGATTTTTTAAAAGATTACGAAATTTACGCACTGCGCGAAATTTGCGAGCCTTTTGAGATCGTCGAAGACGGCGCGACTTTCGCCGCAAACGCGCTAATCAAAGCTCGCGCCGTGCAGGCAAAACTGCGTGAGCTAAATTTGGCGGACGAGTTTATCGCGCTAAGCGACGATAGCGGCATCAGCGTGGAGGCTCTTGGCGGTAGGCCCGGGATTTACTCGGCGAGATTTAGCGATATGAACGAGCGCGGGCAGATAACGGGCAAAAGCGCGACCGACGCTAGCAACCGCGCAAAGCTGATCTCGGAGCTAAAAGCGCTAAATTTGATTAGTTCGCCCGCGTTTTACACCGCTTGTATCGCGGTTAGCTCAAATTTGGGCGATTTTACGGCGCACGGCTTTATGCACGGCACGGCAATCGACGAGGAGCGCGGCAGCAACGGCTTTGGCTACGATAGCCTCTTTATACCGCGCGGCTTTACGCAGACTCTGGGCGAGCTAGACGACGCTATAAAGCTAAAAATCTCTCACCGCTCAAAGGGACTTGAGCTCATAAAGTACGTGTTAAAGAGCCTTGAGAGGAAATTTGGGCGCTAAATTTAGGGCGCGAAAGAAAAAGCAAATTTGCGCGGCAAAACTGAGCTAAATTTGCCGTCCCTTAACGCTAGCGCGGTATAATCGCGCAAATTTAAAATTTGAGACGAAGATGAATCTGGTTTTATTCGACTTTGACGGGACGATCACGCGCGATGATTCGCTGCTGGAGTTTATCGCCTACGTCGTGGGATTTAAGAAATTTTTTCGGGGTATTTTTTGGCTTTCGCCCGTTTTGATCGGATATAAGCTAAAAATTTGCAGCAACAACTACGCTCGTAGGCGGCTGATGACGTACTTTTTTGCTGGTATGAGCGCGGATAAATTTGCTCAAATTTGCAAAAAATACTCAAACACGCACATCGAAGATATCGTGAAATTTTCCGCGATGGCAAAGATCGCCGAGTATAAAGCAAACGGCGACAAGGTCGTGATCGTGACGGCGTCGCTCGAGGACTGGCTAGCTCCGTGGTGCAGGGCGCAGGGCATCGAGCTACTAGGCACTCGTATCAAGAAAAAGGGCGGCGTGATAACGGGCGAGATAGACGGCGCCAACTGCTACGGCGCGGAGAAGGTACGCCGCGTGCGCGAGGCGTATGACACGGACGCCTTTGAGCGCGTGATCGCATACGGCGACAGTAGGGGCGACAAGGAGATGCTGGAGTTTGCCGACGAGGCGCATTATAGGGCGTTTGAGTGAGTAAGGGAAAAGCCAAGACAAAATGGATCTTGGCTTTTTGTAGTTAAAATGTCGATAGGTAGTCGAATAGTTCAAAGAATTTATTTTTTGTTTCTTTGTCTATTTGGATTTTGTCTTGCTCGACTTCATTTTTAAATTTGCTTGACATATCGCTTGATTTTGCGTCCATTTGAAATTTATCTCTTAGCTCGGTGCTAAAAAAGTCTTCCATTTCTTTAAAATTTGGATACTTTTCTTTAAATTGTTTGTTGTTCAGTATCGCTATAAATTTATCGTCGTTTAGCTCCACCATAGCTTGTCCTGCCTTATCGCCATCTACTAAAAGTAACGCTCTGCCGTCTTTTGCCGTTCTGGCTAGTGTTTTTAGTTCATTTGCTATTTTTTCTTGAGTAGGCGTAGCAACTGTATTTCTACTATTTTTAGTTTTATTATCCGCCTTGCCAAGTCCGCTTATCGGTAAAAACAGTAACTTCTCCTCGCTGTTTCGCTCTTTTTCGTATAGAAAATTCATAGCTGTTAAGTAATTATAATCGGTTATCCCCTCGACGAAAATAAGCTTATCATTATATCCTACCAGACTAAGATATCCTGTGCCGAGACTTCTTTTTATTTCAGCTAAGGTGTCAGCTTCATGATCTGGCATGATAAAAAAATCATTTATGATCGTGGAGCCTTTGTCGCCGGATTTTACTATCTTTATCTCATCAAGATGACGAATATCTAAAATATGATTTGAGTGAGTAGAAACGATAAAGGTTATACCGCGTTTTTGTCCAAATTCTTTTAAAAATTTACGAATATCTTTTTGAGCCGGTATGCTTAGATGATTTTCCACTTCGTCTATCAGGACTATATCGCTATATCCTACTTTGTATTGGTATAAAAAGTTAAAAAATAGATTAAAGAATTTTTTAAATCCGACGCTTTGCTCGCTTAGGCTAATGGTTTCATTGTTTTTTTCAATACAAAAAGAGATGCTTTGGGTTTCCAGTTTTATCTCAAAGCCATAAACACCACTATCTGATTTGGAATAATAAAGCTCATTAAAGCGTACATTTATAGTATTTTTTAAGATTTTATTTATCTCCTTTTCTGCCGTATTGTAAAAACTAGTGTCTTTGTCTTTTGATCTTTCGCAAGCTTTTTGTAGTTTTGATATATCAAATTTTATGGCATTAAACAATGCTATAAAAAACTTATTTTTCAATAACTGATCGGGTGTTGTTTTTAGATTTTCGTTTTTTATTTCATGCTCTTTGTAAAATACGATTTTTGGCACTATTGGATAACGCCACAATAGTTCATCAGCCAATGCTTTTATGTCTATAAATTTTGGAAGTTCCGGCTTTTGATTGTTGTAGTAATAAGCTTGTTTATTGTATTCCCATAATTCAGTCAAAATTTCTCGTAGCTTATCATAATATCTTTCAAATTTATTGTATTCCCGGCGAAAGATCGCGCTACTTATATCCTTTGAAAGTTCGTCAAAAATTTTTTTATCGTTTTGTCTATATCTATTATTTTCTTTATAGTTTTCAATATACCAATCCGTAAGTTTTTTAAATTCACTTTTTATCTTAGTTAGGGTTTCAAACCATGGATAACTAGAACTCCATGTTGCTATATTTTCGCTGTTTAGCCAAATTTTAAACTCATATTTTTGCAAATTTTCAATATTCTTATCATCAGTGCTAAAAATAACAGTTCTGTCTTTTTTGTTTTAGTTATTTTTAAAATATCATCAGCAACTGTCTCTGCATCTAACGAACCTTTAAACGGTGGATTTGCAAGAACTAAAGTATATTTTTCCTTATCTGTATTTAATTTTGATAGTGAGTCTTTATAATCTATATTAGGATTTTCTATATCATGTAACATCATATTCATAGTACCTATTCTAAGCATAGTTGTATCCATATCATTTCCGTAAAACATATCATTCTGATAATGCTTTTTTAATTCAGGGGAATTAAATATTTCTTCATGATTCTTTTGTAAATATTCACCTGCTCCTACTAAAAATCCTGATGTTCCACAAGCCGGATCAATTATTATATCAGTAGGTAATGGTTTAACAAGCTTTACCATCATATCTATAATATGTCTTGGTGTTCTAAATTGACCATTTGTTCCAGATGTTGAGAGCTTTGACAGTAAATATTCATAAAGATTTCCTTTTATGTCTCCTTCCAACTCTAAATTATTAATTCCTGTAACTATTTTTTCAAGCATTTGAGGAGTAGGAATTTGAAAAATAGCATCTTTCATATATCTTGAAAATGATGAGCTATTATCTTCATTTAAATTTTTTATAAATGGAAAAACTTCATTTACTATTGTGTCATACATTTCTTGTGCTTCAAATTCTTTAAAATTGCTCCATCTTAAATTTTGCTGGTTTTCATTAAAGATTATTTTAGGTTCTATTCCTAAAAGATTTGCATCCATTTCTTCTCTTATTTGTTTATCATCTAATGATTTAATAAATATAAGATAAGTAAACTGTTCTATTACAGATAGTGGATTAGTTATTCCTCCAGTCCAAAATGTTTCCCAAATCTTATCTACTTTGTTTCTCAATTCTCCTGTAATCATTTCTCAATTGTATGATAATATAGAAATAACTATATAAATATCATACACTCCTTTCCTTTTCATTGGTTATCTGATTAATTTTAGATTTATAATGATTATTATATCATATATGTAAAAATTATTTTACTGTTTATACCAATTATTGTGAGAATTTCATAAAAAAAGTTGGACAGAAATCCAAACAGAAAAATATAATTCTGAATTGTATAATTTAGTCCAACTTTTGTATATATTTAT
>CALIWP010000165.1 GCA_938046705.1 uncultured Campylobacter sp.
AAAAGTATAGCCATACATCCCGCGGCAATATCCACACTGCCGGTATAATCGTAATCGGCACACAAAGCCGCCGCGCCAACCAGTCCAAGTATAAAAGGTATCATTTTTAACAAAATCTGATACGCTTCCTCGTAGTTTTTGAGAACTATCGGCTCTTTATCATAATCCCTCGCAAATTTCTTTGAGCTAAAATTCGTCAAATTTGAGTTTTGGAAGCGATCGTTTAAATTTGAGTCTTGTTCGTTTGCCGTATTCAAAATTTTGCTCCGTTTTATCCGCTAAATTTAGCCGAATTTTAGCAAAATTTTTGTTTGCGCGCTGCGCCAATTTTACCGCTCAAATTTAAGCCGAATTTTAGCCGTAAATTTAGAACAAGCCATACGCATCACTGACTGCAAATTTTACGCTGCCGGCTCAAAACTAGCGCGTCAAATTCGGGTTAAAATTTGACGGCAAAGCCGGGCCGAATTTTTGTAAAATTCCAGTCGAAATTTCACGAAAAACCCGCCCAAACAGCCTCCTTTCCGAGCCTAGCTAAATTTAAACGAGACCGATTTATCCGCCTAAAAGCAAAGTTTTTGTAAAATCAAAAGCATTAAAAAGGACGAAAAATGAGTGATTTTACAGATTTTACGCACCTGCACCTGCACACGGAGTATTCGCTGCTAGACGGCGCGAACCGTATCAAAGAGCTAGCCAAAACGCTAAAAAGCCAAGGCGTCAAAGCCGCAGCCATCACCGATCACGGCAATATGTTTGGCGCTATAGACTTTTACAAAACGATGAAAAATGAAGGCATAAAGCCGCTCATTGGTATCGAAGCCTACATCCACAACGGCGAGGAACTAGGCGACAAAAGCACCAAACAGCGCTTTCACCTCTGCCTCATCGCCAAAAACGAAATCGGCTACAAAAACCTGATGTATCTTAGCTCCATGAGCTACATCGAGGGGTTTTATTATTATCCGCGTATCAACAAAAAGATATTAAAAGAGCACAGCGAGGGCATCATCTGCTCCTCGGCGTGCCTGCAAGGCGAGGTGAACTGGAACCTCAACCAAAGCGAGAGAAATTTGCGTTTCGGCGCTGGCGGGTACGAGGCGGCAAAGGAAGCCGCGCTGTGGTATAAAGAGGTCTTTGGTGATGATTTTTACCTCGAGATCATGCGTCACGGCATCGGCGATCAGAGGCGGATCGACGATGAGATCTTGCGCCTGGCAAAAGAGCTAAATATCAAGGTCATCGCGACTAACGACACGCACTATACGTTTAAGCAAAGAGCCGATGCGCACGAGGTTTTCATGTGTATCGCAATGAACAAACTGCTAGACGATCCAAACCGCCTGCGCCACAGCGTGCATGAGTTTTACGTCAAGACGCCCGCGCAGATGAGCGAGCTTTTCGCCGATATCCCAGAAGCCGTTACAAACACGCAGGAAATCGTTGATAAATGCGACCTCTCTATCAAGCTAGGCGACGCGACGCCGCCAAATTTTAAATTTACGCTCGAATACGCTGCCGAGCGAAATTTGAGCCTGCCCGAGCCTGATAAGCGATATAGCATACCAAACGACAGCGTGCTGTTTGAGCACGAGTGCAGGCTGGGGCTGGAGGAGAGGCTGAAATTCGTACCTGCCGAGCGCCACGAGGAGTATCGCACGCGCCTGCAACGCGAGATAGATATCATAAACAAGATGAATTTCCCGGGCTACATGATGATCGTTTGGGACTTTATCAACGAAGCTAAAAAGCGCGGCGTGCCGGTGGGTCCGGGGCGCGGCTCTGCGGCGGGCAGCCTGGTTGCGTATAGTCTAAAGATCACCGACCTTGATCCGCTGCCGTATAACCTGCTTTTCGAGCGTTTTTTGAACCCGGAGCGCGTGAGCATGCCCGATATCGACGTGGACTTTTGTCAAAACCGCCGCGGCGAGATCATCGACTACGTTATAGAAAAGTACGGCAAATTTAACGTCGCGCAAGTTATTACCTTTGGTAAGCTGCTAGCAAAAGGCGTCATCCGCGACGTCGCGCGCGTATGCGATATGCCCTACGCCGAGGCCGACGCGATGGCAAAGCTCATCCCTGACGAGCTAGGTATCACGCTGGAACAGGCCTTTGAAAAAGAGCCAAAGATCGGCGAGCTGATAGCAAGCAACTCAAATGCAAACAGAATCTGGAAATTTGCCCTTGATCTGGAGGGCTTAAACAGGAACGCCGGCATGCATGCCGCAGGCGTGGTCATCTCAAACGAGGAGCTGTGGAACAAAACCCCGCTTTTCCGCCAGCCAAACGCCGAGGAGGATCACTTCGTCACGCAGTATAGCCTAAAGTACCTAGAGGACGTGGACTTAATCAAATTTGACTTCCTGGGGCTAAAGACTCTAACCGTGATAGATAACGCCGTCAAGCTCGTAAAAAAGAGATTTGGCAAAGAGATCATCTGGGAGCAGGTCAATAAAAACGACCCAAAAACCTACGAAACGATCAGTAGCGGCCAGACGCTGGGACTGTTTCAGATAGAGAGCGAAGGCATGCAAAAAGTCGGAGCCGATATGCGCCCCGACTGCTTCGAGGATATCATCGCGATGATCTCGCTTTATCGCCCGGGCCCGATGGATCTTATACCTGATTTCATCAAGCGCAAGCACGGCCTGGAGCCTATCACGTACATTTTCCCAGAGCTTCAGCCGATCCTAGAGCCCACCTACGGCGTCATCGTCTATCAAGAGCAAGTTATGCAGATCGTGCAGACTATCGGCGGCTTTTCGCTAGGAGGTGCCGATCTCGTGCGCCGCGCGATGGGTAAAAAGATAAAAGAGGAGATGGATAGGCTAAAGGGCAAATTTATCGAAGGCGCCGAAGCGCAGGGGCTAGACGGTAAAAAGGCTGACGAGCTGTTTGAGCTTATTTTGCACTTCGCTTCGTACGGATTTAACAAATCCCACGCCGCGGCCTACACCTACGTGACCTTCCAAACGGCCTATATGAAGACATACTATCCAGCCGAATTTATGGCGGCTCTCATCACGAGCGAGGAGACGAACGCCGATAAGATTTCGCGCTACATCGACGAGTGCAAGCGTCTAGATATCGCTATCCTGCCGCCATCGGTCAATAAATCTGCCAAAGAATTCTCAGTCGTTAGCGAAGGAGGTAAGGACGCCATCATCTACGGCCTAGGCGCTATAAAAGGCGTCGGAGGCGCGGCTATCGAAAATATCTTAGAGGAGCAGGCCAAGGGCGAGTTTAAGGATATCGACGACTTCGTCTCGCGCGTGGATAACTTTAAGGTAAATAAAAAAGTATTTGAAAGCCTGATAAAATCGGGCTCGTTTGATAGCTTTGGCCTAACGCGCAAGATGATGCTAAACAACCTAGATAACATCGTAGAGGCGTGCAAAAACGCCGCAACTATCAAGAAAAATGCGGCTGAGAGCCTATTTGGCGACGACGAGAGTATGGGTACGGTTAAAACTAGTCTCGTTCGCGACGACTCCGAGCTGGAGCTAAAAACCAAGCTCAAATTTGAGCTAGAAAGCGTGGGCATCTACCTCTCCGGCCACCCGCTAGATGAGTACCGCGAGCAAATCTCAAAGATAAAATACACGCTAAGCGATAAATTTGACGAGCTGCCGGAAAACGGCGAGATGCTGCTCGTGGGCAAGATCGAGGATCTAACGACTAGGATCAGCAAGAAAAACGGCAAAAAAATGGGCACGATCGAGATGCTTGACTTTCACGGTACGGTCGAGATCGCGGTCTTTGACAGAGGCCTTGGCGCGGTCGAGTCGATGAGCGCGGACGAGCGCGATCTGCCGCATGCGTTTAAGGTTCGCTACTCCAAAGACGGGCAGTTCATGCGTATAAATTTGGATAAAATTTTGACTCTTGACGAGGCTATGGGCATGGACTTTTCGCATCCGCTCGAAAAATACAAAGAGCAAATCGAACAGATAAAACACACGCCTAGCAAGGATTTCGGCAAGATAGATAAAACGAGCGAGATCCTAGTCGTCGGCAAGATCGCCGAGATCGCTAAAATCCCTAGCAAAAAAACCGGCAAAGAGTTTATGATGCTAAGCGTTATGGACCTTTTTAGCACGTTTAAGGTCGCGGCTTTTGACTCCGAAAAAGGGCTCATCGAGAACCTAAGCGAGGAGCAAAAGGACGCTCCGCTAGCATTTAAGGTGCGCTACTCGCGCGACGATCAGGGCGCTCGCATAAATCTAATCGACGTCGTGAGTCTAGAGGATGCGCGCGATATGAATTTCCAAAGCAGAAGCTTTAGGCAGCGCAAGGAAAGTAGCAGCAATGGCAGCTATCAAAATGGCTCAGCGGCTAGCGAAAACAGAGGCAAAAGAGAGCTCGAGGATCTCGTGTTAGAGCTAAATTTGGACGAAACGGGCAAGGATCTCATCACGCAAATTTACCGCGCCGCCATCGGCGAACACCGCGCCGCAGCCGATAAAAACAACAAGCGCCTAATCATCCGCATCAAAGACACGCAAGAAGGCCGCGCGCTGATTTATACGACGGAGTTTATCGTGGGAGAAGGGTTTGAGGAGAGGGCGTTAGGTTTAAAACAAGCCGTTTAAATTTGACGGCTTGTCTTTTTGGTTTATACTTCGTTGGATTTAAATTTTACTCGGTCACTACC
>CALIWP010000166.1 GCA_938046705.1 uncultured Campylobacter sp.
TAGGCGACAAGAAAAGCGTGGGCGCTAGCATAGAAGACAGCTTAAAAACGCTAAAAATCATAGAGAGTGCGAGCTAAATTTTAGGCTGAAATATAAAAGAAAATTTATTTTTTTATATTTTATTTATATTTATGGAAAAAGAAGTTATTATTACACGATTTTTTCAAAAGGAGTCTAAATGATATATGAAAACATCGTTCAAACCATCGGTAAAACCCCGATCGTAAAGATAAACAGCGTGCACGAAGAGGGCATGGCTGAAATTTATGCAAAGCTTGAGTTTTTTAACCCGGGAGGCTCGGTAAAAGATAGAATCGCCGCAAATATGATCCTAGGTATGCAAAAAGAGGGCGCGCTAAAAAAAGGCGACGTCATCGTGGAGCCAACTAGCGGCAACACCGGCATAGGCGCGGCTATGGTCGGCGCGGCGCTAGGATACAAGGTCGTGCTAGTGATGCCTGAAACCATGAGTATAGAAAGACGCAAGCTGCAAAAGGCCTACGGCGCGGAGCTAGTACTAACTGAGGGCGCAAAGGGTATGAAAGGCGCGATCGAAAAAGCGACCGAGCTCGTGCGAGAAAAAGGCTACGTAATGCTAAGCCAGTTTGAAAATAAATTTAACCCACAGGCTCACGAGCTAACTACGGCAAAAGAGATCATGGATGATTTTAAAGAGCTTGGCGCGTTTGTAGCCGGCGTAGGCACTGGCGGCACGCTAAGCGGCACGGCTAGAGCGCTAAAAGCAAACGGCTATAGGACTAAAATCGTAGCCGTCGAGCCAAACGACTCCGCCGTGATCTCGGGCGAAAAGGCGGGCCCGCATAAGATCCAGGGTATCGGCGCGGGCTTTATCCCGGCTACGCTTGAGACCGCCTATATCGACGAGATAGAGCGCGTGGATAACGATGAGGCCTTTGAGACGGCTAGAAAGCTGGCTAAAGAGGAGGGTATCTTGCTGGGTATCTCGGGCGGCGCGGCTCTGGCGGCCGCGGTGAAGGTCGCAAGGAGGCTAGGCAAGGGCAAAAAGGTGCTTTTCATAGCTCCCGATAACGGCGAGAGATATCTCAGCACTCCGCTTTACGAGGCGTGATTTGGGACTGATAGCCGAACTAAACGAACTAGTCGCGACCGTACGCGAAAAGGACCCGTCGGTAGCCTCGTGCTGCTACGGGGCGATCCTCGTTAACACTCCGGGCATCCATGCCGTCTTTTTTCATAGATTCGCGCACTTTTTACACATTAAAAACTGGCGATTTACGGCGCGCTTCGTCTCTCAGATGTCGCGTTTTTTAACTGGCATCGAGATACATCCGGGCGCCAAGATCGGCAGGCGGCTTTTTATCGATCACGGCATGGGCGTGGTTATCGGCGAGACGGCCGAGGTGGGCGATGATGTGCTGATCTATCATCAAGTAACTCTGGGCGGTACGGGCAAAGAGTGCTGCAAGCGCCACCCGACCGTAAAAAACGGCGTCACGATAGCAGCCGGCGCAAAGGTGCTGGGAAATATCCTAATCGGCGAAAACGCCAAAATAGGCGCAAACTCGGTAGTGCTAAAAGACGTGCCCGATAACGCCACGGTTGTAGGCATCCCCGCTAGGATCGTGCGTATAAACGGCGAGCGAGTCGGCGAGTAGGTTAAATTTGCGCCGGCTCAAACTTTTTATTTCATCAAATTTTAAAATTTAATAAACGGCGAGAGTTAAATTCAGCAAATTTAAAAGGCTAATTTTTTAGTTTTTGAGCAGTAGAATTTACGGCAAATTTGAGCTCAAATTTAGCACCCGAATGCAAAAAATAATATAAATTTAACCCGGTTTTCGGGTGAAATTTGTAAATTAGGAATTAAAATTTGCAGCGGTTATCGCCGTATTAGAGTTTTGAAGTTAGTTAAATTTGTCGCCAAAGTCGTACGCGCTTAAATTTATCAAATTTCCGCCATTTCTCGCCAAAACTCAATCGCCTTATCATCGCCTGCTTGGACGAATTTAGCGATTTCTTCCGCGCAAGGCAGGGCCTTTTTGCTTAGTCGCGCGATACCGATACTAGCAAGCGCTCTAAAAATCTCTCAGAATCGCCCGCAACGCGCCTACCGCAAAGCTCTTCGTCTCCAAGTAGCCACGCATAAATCGCGCCGTCAGCGCAATCAAGCAAAAAAATCCACGGGTCGCCCACGGCAAAAACTATCAAATTTGCAGGACGCGACTCGCCTGGCCGCCATTTGCCGCCGCATTCGTCGGTGCAGTTTAGCCGCATAAGTTCGTCCGCGTAGTTGCCGCCGGTGCCAAAGCGTACGTTACAAACTTCAAATTCGCCCAAGTCAAATTTACAAACCAGGCGTGAAAACGCAAGCGAAAATTTGACGCCTAGAGTTTCTTGCACTTTTTCTAGCACCCGCATAGACGCGTCGGCATCGCTTTGTGCTAGCAGCCTCATACCTGTTACGCCCTCTTGCTCTAAAGGAAAGAATATCACGTCGAGTCTTTGTCGGATCTCGTCTAATTGCAAAAACATTTGTATCCTTAAAATTTAATTTTTATGCGGAAAAATCGCATGGATTTTATCAAATTTTTATGTAGGGAGCGGTTAAAAGTTAAAAGTGGAAATTTATCTAACGACGCTAAAACCTCTCGCAAAATTTTACCGATCAGTAGTATAAATCTAGTGAAATTTAAGCAATAAAATCTCCGTGAACTGTATAAAAATAATAAAATGCAATCCACAAGCAATAGCGATCCATAAATTAGTGAAATTGCCTATGCTTGCAAATTCTTATGTAAAAATAAATCAAAGCTAATCGGCTTACCGGCTACGATAATGACTTAAACCGCCTAGGTCTTTAGGCGGCAAGTCTACAAATTATTTTAAAATCGCAAAGCCGATGCCGACCTTATCGGTGTGGCGGTTGTAGTCGATGAGGCTCTCGC
>CALIWP010000167.1 GCA_938046705.1 uncultured Campylobacter sp.
TGGTTATGGATCTTTACGAGCTTACGATGGCGGAGGGGTATTTTAAAAGCGGAGATCAGCCGCGCGTGGCGTTTGACGTTTTTTACCGCAAGGTGCCAGACGGCGGCGGTTTTGCGATATTTGCGGGACTTGAGCAAATCATTGAGTACGTAGAAAATTTACACTTTGACGAGAGCGACGTGGATTATCTGCGTTCGTTAAATTTATTTAGCGAGGATTTTTTGGACTATCTGCGCAAATTTCGCTTTAAAGGCGATATATACGCATTTGCCGAGGGGACGATCATCTATCCGCAAGAGCCTTTTATAACCGTCGTAGCCTCGCCTATCGACGCGCAACTCATAGAAACCGCGATCCTCTCGCAGATAAACCACCAAAGCCTCATCGCGACCAAGGCTAGGCGCATCGTAAAGGCCGCAGACGGCAGGAGCGTGTTTGACTTCGGCGCTAGACGCGCGCATAACTTCGATGCGGCTGTATACGGCGCCAGAGCGGCCTACATCGGCGGCGCAGACGGGACAGCAACGGTGCTGGCGGCTAAGGCTTTTGGCATACCGACGACCGGCACGATGGCGCACAGCTGGGTGATGTATTTTGGCGACGAATTTGAAGCCTTTAAGCGCTACGCCCTGCTCTATCCGGACTCCGCTTCGCTGCTAGTAGATACTTACGACGTGCTACATAGCGGCGTGCCAAATGCGATAAAAACGGCAAAAGAGGTGCTAGAGCCGCTGGGCAAACGCCTAAAAGCGGTCAGACTGGACTCCGGCGACCTAGCATATCTATCCAAAAAAACGCGCGCGATGCTGGATGCCGCTGGGCTAAAAGACTGCAAGATCACGGTCTCAAACAGCCTAGATGAGTACACTATCGCCTCGATCCTGGCTCAAGGCGGGCAGATAGACGGCTTTGGAGTGGGCGAACGGCTGATAACCTCCAAAAGCGATCCGATTTTTAGCGGGGTTTATAAGCTAGTCGCGGTCGAAAACGGCGGCAAATTTAGCCCCCGTATCAAGCTATCCGAAGCCGTAGAAAAGATGACAAATCCCGGCATAAAAAAGGTCTGGCGCATCTACCAAAACGGCCAAGCCATAGCCGACCTCATCGCAAACGCGGACGAAACGCCCGATCTCTCCAAACCGTACCGCTACATAGATCCCGAAAAACCGTGGAAGGAGCTGTATTTTGAGGGCTGCACGGCAAAACAGCTGCAAAATCTAGTCGTAAAAGACGGCAAGCGCGTTGGCGAAAAGGTAAATTTAGCACAAATCAGAGAGTATGTAAAAGAGCAGCTAGAAAATGAAATTTGGCAGGAGGAGCAGCGCTTTGAAAACCCGCACAAGCACTACGTCGATATGAGCGTGCACTACTACGAGATGAAGATGGAGCTTTTACGCAGCACAAAAAAATAAATAAAAAAACGGGCGGCTTACTTTTGCGGTAAATTTTATCGCGCAAACACAAGTTTATAGATGCGAGAAAGTAAGCCGCTCGTTAAATTTTCATATCGACAAAAACAAAAGTAGCAAAATAACGGTTTTTGCTTTTTTAATATCAATCTATTTATTTGAAATGCGGTCCGATTTTAGAAATTTAACTTGCAGTACCCTTGCAAGGCTAAATTTGGATAAGATAAAACTAGCTTA
>CALIWP010000168.1 GCA_938046705.1 uncultured Campylobacter sp.
CGGACAGCTTCGGCTCGCGCCCGACGCTGCTCATCGCCACGCCGCTAACGATCGCGGGCGAAAAGCTCGCGCGCCTCGTGGGGCGGCTGGAGTGCGAGACGTGGAGCCTGGCGTTACCTCGCCTCGTGGAGTTTGCGCAGGATTTGGAGTTTGACTCGCCCGCGGTTCGGGCGTATCTGCGGGAGGAGCTAGCTAAATTTGAGCTTGAGCGCCTCGGTTCGCTCGTGCTTGGCTGCACGCATTTTAACTATTTCAAAGACGTTTTGCGCGAAATTTTGCCGTCTCACGTGCGCATCATCGACGGCATAGACGGCACGCTAAATCGCCTTGCAAGCGAGCTGGGCGGAGGTCTAAAGCTTGCAAGCGTCGAGGATTTGCCCTCGCGGACGGCTAAATTTAACGCCGAGGGTGACCCAAAATTTGATATAAATTCATCTGCGCAAGCCCACAAATTTGGCGCGGAAGGACGAGGCGCGGGCGGCGGACAGAGCGTAAGCGACGGTAGCTGTGGCGCCGAGTACGACGCAGAGGGGCGCAGTGAGGGCGACACTGAAGGTTGCGGCGAGAATGATGGCGAGCGTAACACAGAAAGGCGCGGCAAAAGCAAGGGCGATACGATAGAGCAAGGTAGGAGCGGATTTCGTGCAGTGTCGTGCGGCGCCAGAAAAAACGGCGCAGTGGGGTATGATGAGTGCGATGAATTTTCTAACGCGGATGAGCGCGGCTTTGGCATGGATACTTCGCGCGACGTAAAATCGCAGGTTTGTGCGGATAAATTTGACGCGGACGGCGATATAAAATTTAACGCAAATTCGCAAACGGGCGAGCTGGGCGCAATCCGCGAACGCGACGGTAAGCTGGCGGTCAATGCCCGCGGCGTAGAGCAGTGCGACGAAGATAAACGCCACATGTCGCCGCACGCCGTAGATGCAAATTCGCAGCTTAAGCTTTATTCTCGAGGTGGCGCGGATTTGTCCTTGGAATTTAAGCCGAGAGGCGAAGGAATGGGCATTTCGCGAGTTAATTATCCAAACGGCAACAGCGTGGAGTATTTTTACTCGGGTAGGGCGCTAGATGCGGCGGAGTTACGCAAGGTGGAGATATTTTTAAAACATCTTGATGCGATGCGGGAGATTGGTTAGCGATATATTTACGGCGTTTAACGGCGTAAATATACTATAAATTCGGCACTGGTCGTTAAATTTGGCTAGAACGGAAAAGAAAAAATCGTCCATGCGACGCCGCGAAAATAGGTACGGCCAAACAAGACGATCGCGTCAATTTTTCGCAGACGTAGCGACTTCTACGAGGGGTTTTTCGAAAAGCAAAATCGCATAAAGTAAATTTGACACAGACAGCGATTGTAAATTTAACGCCAACTATCGGCATGCGAGGGCAAATTCGACGTAAATTTATAAAATTACTAGCAAATTTGACAACCAAAAGCAAGACTCAAGCAAAAATCATAAGCAAAAATAAATTTGCCGCCTTCGTAACAAATCAAAAACTCGGCGGCAAATTTAAAATAAGAGTTCAAATTTTTAAGATACGGCGGACATTATCTTAGCTTGTTGCACTCCTCTATCCGCCTTACAAATATCCTTAAACGCCCGTGGACCGCCTAAAACGGCCAACCGCAAGCGTTTAAAAGAGCCGCTAGGCAAGCTAAATTTTATTTTTTAGCTTGCAGATATACGGGCTCGAGCTTGGCTGCGACCTCGCGCAGATCGGCGATGCGGCTTTGGCTAGATGGGTGGGTGCTTAGTATCTCAGGCACGCTACCGCCGCTTTTTTGCGACATTTTGACCCAGACGTTTACCGCCTCTTTAGGATCGTAGCCCGCGCGCGCCATCAGCTCCGTGCCGATGTGGTCGGCCTCACGCTCGTGCGAGCGAGAAAACGGTAGCGAGATGGTGTACTGCGCAGCCATATTTATGGCGCCGGTAGCTAGATCGCCTAGCCCCGCAGCCTGCGAAACGGCGAAAATGCCGACGTTTTTGAGCATATCCGTGCTGGCCTGCTCGCGGCTATGCTCACGCAGCGCGTGTGCGATCTCGTGTCCCATGACGGCGGCTAGCTCGCCGTTTGTGAGCGATAGGTTTTTGATGATGCCGCTATACACGACGATACGGCCGCCCGGCATACACCACGCGTTTATCGTATTTTCGTCGATGACGTTTACTTCCCATTTCCACTTGAGCGCGTCCTCTCTAAATGCTCCGACCTGCGCGATCAGGCGCTTGGCAACGTCTTGCACTCTTTTTGTCATCACGGGATCGATGTTTAGCGCACCCTTTTTGCGCGCGCCGCTTAGCGTCTCTACGTAGGCTTTGGCTGCGGCCTCGTTCATCTCCTGTTCGCCGACTAGAAACATCTGGCGTCTGTTTTCGCCTAGTGCGCCGCCGCTAGTCGAGCTAGTGAAGCAGCCCGTTAGCATCGTCGCGGTAAACATGGCGAGCAAAATAATTTTTCTTATCGTCATTTTTTCATCCTTTGCGAGATTTTGGCGATTATACCTCTAAAACAGCTATAAATTCGTAAATAGGCGTTTAAATTTGGCTTAACGGCGTCAAATTTGTAAAGAAACGGCGGGTAAATTTGCGTTTTGGAAATTTGACGGTATAAATTTGGACTTTGTTTTTGGTGATTTTAACGGATCTGCGTTAAATTTGTGTGGGTTAAATTTGCAAATTTTCGTGCCTGAGTCCGCTTTAGACGGCTCGGCCGCGACTATGCAAGCTCAAATTTAACTGCTTCTTGCGAGCTGTCAAATTTGGCGTGCATCAAATTTAAATAAAGCTAAAAGTTCGTCAAATTTGCCGAATTTGCAGCCGAGTTAGCCACTCAAATTTACGTACGAGTCAAAGCTAAATTTGAGCGGTCGCCGGCGCGAGCGCGAGCCAAATAAACCCGAGTCGCCGCGCAAGCAAAAGCCAAATTTAAAAGAGCCTGATTTACGCTGGCTCGCTTTGTAAATTTTCATCCAGCTTAACGCGCTTATACTCGATATTTTTCTCAAATTCCTTAAGTCTTTTGTGGATAGAGCGCAGCTCGGTGATGACCGTCCAGTTGTTCATAAACACCGCAAGCGATCCGCGCACTTGGCTAAAGGCATTTACGACTTGCATCATCACGCCCAGAGTTATAGTGCCCGCGAGAACGCTAGGGCCCATCGCGATGAGCGGGACGATGACCATACTTTGACCGAACATGTATCTCCAGATATCAAAGTATCCGTAGTGCAAAAATAACCTGTAATAATTTCGTTTTAGATCGTGAAATAACCCTTCGAGTTTCTCGGGCGCGCCGTAGTTTGCCTTGTCGTCCTCGGCGTAAACAAGCTCTTTTCTAAATGCAGCTTCTACTTTTTGGTTGTTGTACTCAAGGCCCGGAAGCTTGATGCCTACAAACCACGAGATCGCAAGTCCCCCGATGCTGACCGTTAGCGCGATCCATACGAGCGAGCCTTCGCTTTTGCCGAGCACCGGTATATCGACCTGCCCGCTGAGCGCCCAAAGTATCGGGATAAAGGCGATGAGCGTCATCACGGCGTCGGCTACTTGCGAGCCTAAATTTTTCGCCGCCTCGGCAAAGCGGTAGATATCCTCTTGGGTACGTTGTGAGCTGCTTTCGATGTCGATTTTGACGTTTTATATAGTTTTTATGTAATCAAACGTCATCGCCTCGCGCCACTTAAACGTCCAAAGGCGCGTAAAATAGTTCGTCATCGTCGCAAGCAGGACGTATGGGAAGGCGATCTTGGCAAATCTAAGCACGCAAGTCCAAAAATCATCTATCGTGTGATCTTTGACGTTTTGCAAGATATCGTAAAAGTCCTTGTACCAGTTGTTTAGGAGCACTATCATCTGCACTTGCGCGTAGGTCGATATTAGCAGCGCTGCGAGCCCGAAATACGCCCACGCGGCCCATTTTTTATTCGCGAAAAACGACGAAAACATCTATTTGCCTTTAAATTTGAGATTTAGTCGCAAAGTATAGCAAAACCAGGCTAAATTTATACGCGTTAGATTACTGTTATGCGTATTACGTTAAAATCCGGCGAATTTTTTACAAAGGATGAAAATGAAAAAGACTATTTTGGGATTTGCGCTACTTACGGCGCTTGCGTCGGCGGCGCTAGGCGGCGAGACGATCGAAGTTTATAAAAGCCCGGACTGCGGTTGTTGCGGAAAATGGGGCGAGATAATGAAAAAAAACGGCTTTGAAATCGTAGAACACAAAACGAACGCGATAATCGAAACGAAAAACAAATACGGCGTTCCGCTGGAGCTATCTAGTTGCCACACCGGTATAGTCGGAGGTTACGCTATCGAGGGGCACGTACCGGCCGAAGAAATAAAAGCCCTTTTGGCCGCTAAACCGGCTGACGTCGTAGGTATCTCGGTGCCGGGCATGCCGCTGGGAAGCCCCGGCATGGAGCAGGGCGGCATCGTCGAGGACTATGATGTGATCGCGTTTAAAAAGGACGGTACGAGCGAAGTTTTTGCAAGCTATAAAAACGGCAAGAAGGTAAAATAATTTAAAGTAGTCGGCGTAAATTTGCCGACTTTTCTCGGTTTTATTCGCTTGTATAAATACGGATTTTGCCAAATCTATCATGAGGCTATTTTTAAAATTTGAGCACCGCACCTCGTCAAATTTAGCGCAAAATCAAGCTAAATTTAACCCCGGCCGCTGTATCATTAAAATAAATTTGCAAAGGAGCGGGCGTGGCGAGACTAATTTTTATCCTGTTTATTTTGGGTTTTCTTGTGTGGCTTTATATGGGCGGCACGACCAAAACGGTGGCTGACTACAAAGGCATGAGTCAAGAGGAGCTTGAGACGTTGTGCCTTGAGAAAAAGGACAAAAAGGCCTGCCAAAAAATAGCGATCGACTTCGTAAACGGCGCGAAGGCAAACGGCGGTAAACCGCAGTTTTAGGATTTTTGCATTTATAAATTCGGCGGGCAAATTTGACGGCGTAAACTTGGTTTAAATTTTATAAATTTAACCGCTAGCATTTTTGCGGTGCGGGTCTAGGCGCGTCAAATTTGGACTCAAATTTAAATAATTTTCGCAAATTTGAGCCAAAGCTCGCATAAAATAAGCAATATTTGTATTACAAGTTTAGCGCGGAGGTTAAATTTGCGCTCAAATTTAAGCCGCAAGCAGGGCGCACATGCAACTAAAAGCACCAAAACGCGGCAAAATAGCCCCGCGGCGCTCACTTGCGCTAGAGGCGGCAAAAATGCGCTTTCAGTTTAAAATTCCAGATTTTCTGCTATAATCGCCGCATTTCATTTTAATTTTTTAAGGATTTTAATTGCACCCCAGTAGCGCCGACTCGCTTTTTATGATCGCTCTCGCGTTTTTCTTCGTATTTCTAAACGCTTTTTTCGTCTTATCAGAATTTTCCATCGTCAAAGTCCGCAAGACCCGCCTAGAGGAGCTTGTGAAGGACAAAGTGCCAAACGCAAAAACCGCGCTTGATATGTCAAACAACCTCGATACGTACCTCTCCGCCACGCAGCTAGGCATCACGCTAAGCTCGCTAGCTCTTGGCTGGATCGGCGAACCTGCGGTCGCTAGACTGATCGAGGAGCCGCTAAAAACATACTTTAATCTAAGCGATATTTTAGTCCACACTGTCGCGTTTGCGATCGCGTTTACGCTGATCACGCTCATGCACGTGGTGCTAGGCGAGCTAGTGCCAAAGTCCGTCGCCATCGCAAAATCCGAAAAAGCGGTCCTAGCCATCGCGCGTCCGCTACATGTATTTTGGGTAGTTTTCTCGCCGCTTATCAAGACTTTTGATTTCT
>CALIWP010000169.1 GCA_938046705.1 uncultured Campylobacter sp.
TAAACCTTGCCCGCGTCGTCTTCTAGCTGCAAGATTTCGTTGCCTAGCGGCATTACCTTGCTATATATAACCGCCCTCTTTTTTATGAGCGGTCTATACGACTCGTCATCTCTGCTATCTATGTAGTATGACACCGCCGAGCCGTCATCCAGCCTCAGTTTTAGCTTTCCGTCGCCTTTTAGACCGTAGTTTACAGACTCCACCGTCCCTACGTTTTTCGTTAGTTCGTTTAGCGGTTTAAAATCGCTATAAAAAATCATATCCTTGATAGTAAATACGATCAAAGTAAGACACAAACCGACCATAGCCATCAAAAATGCCGAAAAGATACTTCTTAAGGCAGAGCCGTTACCGTAAAATCCCCTTTTTATAAAAACTACATACAAATACGAGTTTTTGATTTTTTCTTTAAATTTCTCCAAATTTAACTCCCGTTACTTGATACTATTTATCCGCAAAAACCAGCGTAAACACGCCGCTAGCGATCAGCGCGATACCGATCCACTCTCGTGCGCTAGGGCGCTCGCCCAAAAACATAACCGCAAAAACAACGACCAAAACGACGCTAAGCTTATCTATGGGCGCTACCTGCGACGCGGAGCCTATCTGAAGCGCCTTAAAATACGCCAGCCACGACGCGCCGGTAGCCAGTCCGCTAAGCGTCAAAAATACCCAGTTTCGCGCACTTAGCTCGCCAAGCGGCTGCCACTTTTTAGCATATGTGAGAAACAAAATCAGCGCCGCAGCGATAACGAGCGTCCTGATAAAAGTCGCGAAATTTGAGTCTATACCCTCAAGCCCAACCTTGGCGAAAATCGCCGTAAGTGCGGCAAAAACCGCCGAAGCCAGCGCCCATAAAGCCCACTCTTGCATGATTTGTCCTTTGCGAAATTATAGTCAAATTTTACGGCAAATTTAGCTTGAAAGGGAACAAATTTAAAATGAAAAAATAAGAGAAAGCTGCAAAGCGATCAAATTTATACTAGTTTTGCTGACATCTTAATGCTGCAAATTTGAACCAAAAATTACCTCAAACCTCGACACCAACCTCCTTAAATTTATCCACAAAAAAGGCGATTTTCTCAAAAACATTTTGCTTCACGCTCAGATACTTCGGATTTAGCGGACTCATTTTAGGTAAAATTTCGTTTAAATCAGTTCCGCTTTCGCTAGCGTATCCGCGTTTTAACGATACGCTAATATATCTTTTTGCCGCATTTTCGTTTAAATTTAACGAGCTAATCAGTTCTTTTGCTTCGTGCAACATCTCGCCTTTTGCAAATTTAAAAAACGCCTCAACTACGCCGGCCCTATCTTTTAGCGCATCCAAATCGGTTCCGTTTATAAAATCTACTATAAGCCCCTCTTTTGAGCGATTTTCTAGGCTAGCGCGGATGATCCTGCGGATCTCTTCGGTAAGCGCAATCTTATCTTTTATCTTTTTATTGTGCTCAAATATCAACCCCAAAATGTAGTCTAAATTTATCTCCTGGGACCTTAATAAATCAATTTCAAAAACCACGTCGTCCCAGTCTATCTTTTGCGCCTCTTTGCGTTCGCCGGCTCTTTCTTTTCTTAGCCAGTCTCTTATATCGTTGTAGGTAGAGCGGTAGTCTTGGAGCGCTCGCACGCTAGGCACTTTTATACTTTGCATCTCCTGCAAATCCTCCTCGCTTAGATAAAATTTTTCTTTAAATTCACGCACTGCATTCTCGTCATCTAAATTTATCTCCTGTAAAGCCTGCAATGCTGCAAATTCATCATAGTTTTGCAGAGCATTTTCTACGCGAAGATACTCGCCAAAAAGCTTAACAAAATCCTTTTTATCCTTTTGCGTTTCTATCGCGCTAGGATCTAAAAAGCGCGTCTCAAGCTCGCTCGTAACCTCTAGAAACCCCCTCCTAGCCTCGCCTGTAGCGGCATCGGTAAAGCCCTGCATATATTCCTTATAGCTTTTTTCCAAAATTACGTTTTTGGTACTGTTTTTACCAAAAAGCGTGATGGCATCGATCGTAGCTTGCTGCAAGTCTCTAAAAGTCACGATATTGCCGAAGGTCTTAGTGGTATCTAAGATTCTATTCGTACGTGAAAAAGCCTGTATAAGCCCGTGATAACGTAAATTTTTATCCACAAATAGCGTGTTTAGCGTAGGTGCGTCAAACCCTGTTAAAAACATACCCACGACTACAAGCAGATCGATCTCCTGCTTTTTCATGCGTTCGCTCAAGTCACGGTAATAGTCCTGAAACGACCTACCCTCGATGCTAAAATTCGTCCTAAAATAGGCGTTATAATCTTTTATCGCCGCATTTAAAAACTCTTTTGAGCTCATATCCATCGTCTCGGGTTCAAAATTTTCGTCCGCTATCTCTCCGGCAACGCCCTGCTCCTCGTTTTGCGAAAATGAAAAAATCGTCGCTACTTTTAGCGGTCGCTCTTTATCTTTTTGTAAATTTTTAAACGCCTCGTAATAAAGCTTTGCGGCCTCGATAGAGCTTACCGCAAACATAGCGTTAAAGCCCTTGCTGCTTGCGTTTAGGCGGTGTGTTTTTTGTTTGAAACGATCTAAGATATACTGCGAAATCTCTTTTATACGATCAGGGTGCAAAAATGCCTCTTTGCTCTCTGCAGCGCTTAGTTTTAGCTCATCTTTTTCGGTCTCAAATTCTCTAAATTTAGGCCTTACGTCGTTATAATCAACCTTAAATTTAAGCACTTTTTCATCCCTTACGGCATCGGTTAATATATACGAGTGAAGCTCGCTTCCAAATACGCTTTGCGTCGTCTCCGCTCCTAGCGCATTTTGCGGAAATATCGGCGTGCCCGTAAAACCGAACTGGAAAAATCGCTTAAATTTTTTCTTTAAATTTTTCTGCGCCTCGCCAAACTGAGAGCGGTGACACTCGTCAAATATAAAAACAACCTCCTTTTGATATACGGCAAGCTCGCTTTCGCTTTTCATTAGATTGTTTAGCTTTTGTATGGTCGTTACGATTATTTTACCGTCCTCTTTTTCCGTATTTCGTTTTAGTTCGACGCAGCTTGCCGAGCCGTTTACGCTATCTTTTTGAAATTTTTGATACTCCTTCATCGTCTGATAGTCTAGATCCTTACGGTCTACTACGAAAAAAACCTTATCTATAAAATCAAGCTGCGTAGCGAGCCTTGCCGCCTTAAAGCTGGTTAGCGTTTTGCCTGATCCCGTCGTATGCCAGATATATCCGCCGCCATCCGGCTTTGCGTAGCATTTGCCAAGATGCGAGCTGTTTATCTTCCACAGTATGCGCTCGGTCGCTGCGATCTGGTATGGACGCATGATTAGCAAGGTGTCGCTCGCATCAAATACGCAGTATTTTATCAGTATGCTTAAAAGCGTATTTTTCGCTAAAAAAGTCGCAGTAAAATCCTTTACATCTTTGATGGGATAATTTTTAGAATCAGCCCAATTAATAGTAAAGTCAAAACTATTCTTGTCGCGCCTTGTAGTATTTGCGAAGTACCGCGTATCCGTGCCATTTGAGATGACGAAAATTTGTAGGTATTTAAATAGCGAATTTGACGCATTAAAGCTCTCTTTGGTATAGCGGCGTATTTGATTAAATGCTTCTCTTATTGCTACGCCGCGCTTTTTTAGTTCGATTTGCACGAGCGGCAGGCCGTTTACTAGGATAGTAACGTCGTATCTATTTGCGTGCGCGCCCGTCTGCTCAAATTGATTAATAACTTGCACGCTATTTCGCGCGATATTTTTCTTGTCCAGCAAATATATATTTTGTATATGCCCATCATCAAAAACAAAATCATAAACATAGTCGTCCTGTATCTTTCTGCTCTTTTCTATCATGCCGTCGTTTGGCTTGTCTAGATATTCAGCCAGCAGCCTCGCCCACTCTTGGGGCGTAAATTTAACCTCGTTTAGGCTTTCTAGTCGCTGTTTTAAATTTTCTAGTAGCTTTGCGGGCGAGTTTATATCTTTTGCATATTCGTAGCCTTGTGCGACTAGGTCGTTTATCAGCTCGCGCTCCATATCCGCTTCGCTTTGATAGGTGGAAGGTTGAGCGATCTTTTCGTAAACGTCAAGGACTATGAAATTTTTACTTTCTGCTATCGGTTTGGTCTCTGTCATTTTTTTTCCTTTGTTAGTTTTTTATTTAAAATGGTATATTGAGCTAATTTCCTGAATTAAAAATCTTAATACTCTTTTGTCGTTATCGTTTGGCTCAACACTCTCTTCGGCAGAATGTTTAGAATGACTTGAAATATTAATCAGTCTTGTTTCATACGGTTTTGAATCTCCGCCTGGAGTATCCGGCAAGAGATCGCCCCAGCTTTTATAACCAAGGAAAGTAGAAGTTTTTTCCAAAACATTTCTTAAAAAGTTAAAATGATATTTCTTGATCTGATTGCTCTCAATGGCTTTTTCTATCTCGGCTTTTAAATACAGATGATAAGCAAAGGGCGAATCGTTTTCTTGTTCTTCTAAAACATATACCCCGTCTTCATTATTTTTTAAAACAAATTTATAGGCATTTAGTCCATTGTACAAAACATTATAAAATAGAGGATTATGCGTAGTAATGATAAATTTTATATCAGATTCGCTCCCCTTTATTCTCTCAGCTAAATTCACAGCTATTTCTATTAGATTGTTCTCGTCCAGTGAACTAACTGGATCGTCTATAAAAATATATTTTAGATCATCAAATTCGTGAGTTGATCGGTTGTCTACTTCAGCAATATTTAATTCATCTATTACTTGTTTTATTAATACATAAAAAATACTCCAAACAAAAATACTTTCTTCTCCTTTTGAAATTTTAATATTATCTTCGGAGGCATTGTCATCTATAAAAGAAAAAGAAACTTCTGAAAAACTTGCATCAAATCTAGGTTCAAGCTTTTTGCCTACATAAAACTGAAAAGTATCAATAACTTCCCTATCTAATCCTTGTTCTTCAAATATCCATCTAGTAAAGGAATTTGGCTGTATCTTTAATTTCGGCTCAGTATCATTATTCCAATAAAATAAATACTGAGTAAAGGCATTGTAATAAATAATTTTCTTTTTATTGGAGTAGTCGTTTTCGTCAGTTCTTGGTTCTATTAAATTTTTAAATTCTACAGATAAGCGAGTCTTGCCCATACCATTAAAAGCATAAATTAATTGTGCTTTCTTATTTTTACTTTTAAGCCAGCTAGCTATATTATTAAGAGTACCAGTAACCACCACTATATCTCCTTTTTAATTTCCGTAAAATTTAATAACTTTTCTCTATAATACTCATACTGCTTGCGCCTTAGCTTTATTTCTCGGGGCAAACCTTCGCTTATGGAGTTTACTAGCGTATCGAATTTATCAAGGATTTCGACGATTTTGTGCTGGATTAACTTTGGGGGTATAGGAAATTTTACATTTTTAAGTTTTGCCATATCCACAGAAGGGAAAGAACTAGAATTTGTATTTTGTTTGCACCATTCACAAATTTTAAAGAAATAATAAAAGACAAACTTGGCATCAAGTTTGTCTTTTAGCAATTCACGTATTGTAAAAGACGTGAATTGCTGATTCATTAAAAATGAATCAGCGATTGCGAGCGCATGCTCGCCGATCGTCGCGGTGGTCGCGACGATAATTGAGTTTTTAGGGATTAATTTACCGCCTTTAACAGCTTGAGGTGTTATTTTCTGTATAGAGTCAGATAATATCCTACCGTTTTCGCGAATATCCTCCATGCGAAACCAAGGTATCGTTCCATTTTCCCAAAAATCTTTATTTGCCTTTGAGGGAGTATAGCCGTTTTTCATAATAAAGACATTT
>CALIWP010000170.1 GCA_938046705.1 uncultured Campylobacter sp.
AAATTTTCGCTCCGCAGGCTATATGCCTAGCGCACGCTTAATTTTGCTGCAAAACTCGAAAAATCATCTCGCGATACTTCGCCTTAGCTTTTTACGTTCAAATTTGAAGTCAAATTTACAAATTTGAGCCACCGAGACCCGCACCTTGAAAACGCCAAATTTGATTCAAGTTCGCGACGCTTTGCGCAAGCAAAGCTATGTCGCCACCCTTAACTTCGCTTCGCTCGTTACGAGATGGCAACAAGTTGCCCCTACGAAGAAAAGCGTCGTAGGGGATAGGTGGGGATTGTTAAGGGGGAAGGGAGCTCTTTTGTTTCGGCGTTGCCTCGCCTTGTGCTTCCACTCCCTTTGAGAGCTGCAAAGCAGAGCGTAATTTAAGCCCCTTGCCCCTTAACAAAGAAGTAAGACGACTTCAAAACAATCGTTTTTGTGTAGAGAGGTTTTAACACATGGCGTCAAATTTGATCAAACCAATTTTATCACTTTCGCGGTGCGGGTCTGCGCGAGTAAAATTTATTCAAAATCCAAGCAGCAAAATGGAGTTAAATTTGCCGCTTGGATTTGCTTTCAAATTTGGCGGACGTCAAATTTGCTCGCCAAATCAAAGCTAAAATCAAAAAAAAGATAAATTTAAGCCGTCGTTCCCTCGTTCATCGCGGCGTATTCCTCAAAAGTTCCCTTAAAATCGACGACCTCGCCGTTGCCTTTTAGATGAATGATACGGTTGGCAAATGCATCTATGAGCTCGCGGTCGTGGCTCACGCAGATGACGTTGCCGCCGAATTTATACAGCGCCTCGCCTAGAGCGATGATGGCTTCGAGGTCGAGGTGGTTGTTTGGCTCGTCTAGCACGAGTAGATTGCCGCGCTCTAGCATTAGGCGGCTTAGCATCAGGCGGTGTTTCTCACCGCCGCTTAGGCTGCCGACTGATTTTTCCTGCTCCGCACCGCTAAATAGCATGCGGCCTAGGCACTTGCGGATCTCGTCTAGGTCCTTGTTGTTTTCGTCTTGCAGCCACTCGTAGAGCTTTAGTTCGCCGGTGATTTTATTTGTCGTATCCTGCGCAAAATAGCTAGGCTCTATCGTCGCGCCCACGTGCACGTCGCCGCTATCTGGAGCCACCTCGCCGATGATGATTTTAGCCAGCGTGCTTTTGCCTACGCCGTTTGCGCCGATGATGGCGACTTTGTCGTTCTTTTCGAGCTTAAAGCTAAAATTTTCAAACAAAACCTTGTCGTATTTTTTGCTGACGCCGCGCACCTCTAGGATCTCGTTGCCGATGTCGCGTTTGGTGCGGAAAAGTATGCTAGGATCGCGTCTGCTTGATACCTTGATCTCCTCGATGTCGAGTTTGTTTAGCTGCTTTTGGCGGCTGGTTGCTTGGCGGGCTTTGCTCGCGTTAGCCGAGAATCGCGCGATAAATTTCTCCAACTCCTCTTTTTCTTTTAGCTTTTTGTCGCGCTCCATCTCGTGCTGTTTGGCAACCAGCGTCGAGGCGATGTACCAGTCGTCGTAGTTGCCCGCAAACTGCCTGATTTTCTTAAAATCCACGTCTAGGATGTGCGTGCAAACCGCGTTTAAGAAGTGGCGGTCGTGGCTGATTAGCACCATCGTGCCCTCGTGGCGGTTTAGCTCGTTTTCTAGCCACTTTATGCTATCGATATCAAGGTTGTTGGTGGGCTCGTCGAGGAAAAGAATATCCGGCTTTGGAAATAGCACTTGAGCGAGCAGGACTTTAAATTTATCCGAGTTTTCGACCTCGCTCATCGGCTTTTCAAAGTCGCTAAATCCAAGCGAGCTTAGGATTTTTTCTATACGCACCTCATACTCGTAGCTAGGATCCTCCTCGGCGCTTATCATCTCAAGCTGCGCTAGGCGGTCGTTTATAGCGTCGGTAAACTCCTCACTCATGTAGAGCTGCTCTTTTTCTTTGACTGCGTCGTATAGGCGTTTGTT
Source organism: uncultured Campylobacter sp. (assembly GCA_938046705.1). Next base: position 1,957 of record CALIWP010000170.1, read on the forward strand.
GCCGTATAACACGGCGTCTTTGACGCTAAAGTTTTCAAACGCGAACTGATCTTGCCCTAGCACGCCTACTTTTAGCCCGTTTTCGATGACGATCTCGCCGCTGTTTGCCTCGATCTCGCCCGAGAGGATTTTTAAAAACGTCGATTTCCCCGCGCCGTTTGCGCCGATGAGACCGTAGCGGTTGCCGCGAGTGAGTTTTAAATTTACGTCCTCAAATAGCAGCTGTGCGTTAAATCTCATTAATAAATTTTTGACTTCAAGCATATTTTTCCTTAAATTTGACTTTTTAAACCGTAGATTTTGCCAAAAAGTCGTTTAAAATCAGTATAAACTTCGACAAAACGGCGTAGCGTACTATTTGGGCCGGTTATAAAACGAGCTTAGATTTGATAAATTTATCTTTTTATCGGTAAAACTGCGCCGCTTTAGCTTAAAGTCTAAATTTTCGCTAAAATCTCCACTAAAATCCGAGCAACTAAAGGCAAAAATCAAATGCAAGTCGCAAAAGTCCGTGCTAAAAATATCCTCTCGCGCTCCAAAATCGGTAGCGGAGGTTACGCGATCAACCCATACGTGGGCTGCCCGCACGGCTGCATCTACTGCTATGCCGAGTTTATGCGCGGCGTCACGGGGCACGAAGAGGCGTGGGGCGAATTTTTGGACGTGAAGGATTTTGATACGGCGAGCTTGGTTAAATTTGCCGCTTCGCACGGCGGCGAGCGTGTATTTATGAGCTCGGTTACCGACTGCTATAACCCGTACGAGGCGCGCTTTGGAGTTACGCGAAAAGTCCTTGAGGCGGTTGCGGGTTCGGATATAAACCTGCAAATTTTAACCAAATCAAGCCTCGTGACGCGCGACTTAGATCTGCTGCAAACTATGCCAAACGTCCGCGTAGGCGTGAGTTTGAGCGTGATAGACGAAAGCTTGCGCCGCATGCTCGAGCCTCGCGCAAGTCCCGTCGCTACAAGGATCGCAGCGATAAAAAAGCTGCGCGCCGCGGGAGTGAAAACCTATATCTTCGTCGCGCCGATTTTCCCACAGATCACACCCGTTTTTGATATCATATCTCGTTACGGCGACGCGGCGGATGAAATTTGGTTTGATAGGCTAAATCTCTATCCAAATTTTAGGGATAAAATTTTAGCTTTCATCGGGCGAAATTTTCCCGCGCTTTTGCCGCTTTATAAGAAAATTTATCTTTTTGGCGAGGACGACTATTTTGAGCAGCTAGCGGATGAGATCAGGCTTGCGGCACGGGAGAAATTTGGAAGCGAGAGCGGCGAGAAGGTTAGGATATTTTTTGAACGGAGAAAATCCGGCGCAGGTAAATTTGAAAGGTAAAAATGAACGTAATTTTTCGGCTTGGCATCACGCTTTGCGTATTATATGCGGCGGTTTTGGCGCTGCTTTATTTTTTTCAAGAGCGGCTGATATTTTTCCCGAGCAAGCTTGAGTCAAACTATGATTTTAGCTTTGACCAGCCGTTTGAGGAGATAAGACTAGACGCAGAGGGCACGTGGATAAGCGGGCTAAAATTTTTAGCGCAGAGTAGGGGCGGCGAGCAAATTTATAGCGACGCTAACGGTGAACGTAAGGCAAAAAACGGCGCGGTGATATTTTTCCACGGTAATGCGGGCAATCTGCAAGGCTGGGGCAAGTATGCGCGGCATTTTACGGATTTGGGCTATGATTTTTATCTGTTTGACTACCGAGGCTACGGCAAAAGCGGCGGCGAGATAGGCTCGCAGGAGCAGCTTTATGCGGATGCGGACGCGATGATGCAGGCGGTTTTGCGGGAGTATGACGCAGGCGAGGTTACGGCGCTGGGCTATTCGGTAGGTAGCGGGCTAGCGGCTCGCGCGGCGCAAAAATACGGCGCTAAGCGGCTAGTTTTGATCGCGCCTTATTTCAGCCTAGAGGAGCTAGCGCGGGAGAAAATGCCGTTCGTGCCGAAATTTTTAATCAAATATAAAATCCCTACGTTTGAGTTTGTCGGCGATTTTGGCGGGCCGGTGACGATATTTCACGGCGAGCATGACGAGCTAATCGGCGTGGATAATTCGCGCAGGTTGCTTAAATTTCTAAAGCCTAGAGATAAAGTTTACGAGCTAAACGCCGGTCATAACGACATCTTGGGTCTAAGCGAGCTTTGGGAAAAATTAGGAGAGAAGCTGGGCGAGTAGGGCGGGGCTACGGCGGTAAATTTGACGCCGTACTTGCTGAAAATTTGCAATGTATAATATATTTTGAATTATTTTGATTGACATTACTTGTTGGGTATAATTATATTTATAAAATTTTTAATCAAGGAGAATAATGAAATGTCATATTTTTTATTAAAAACATATGATAAACAACAAGCGGAGTCTCTAAGTTTTTTAAAGCATGTATCCTGGAATCAATACCATAGCAAATTTAAGATAAATGATATTGTCTTTATCTACATAATAGACGAAGAAACATTTAAGTGTGCCGCCAAAATTGTAGGTATTAGAGAAAAAAATAAAGAGTGTCATTTGGTTAAGCTTTTTGATATAAAAAACAGTAATACGATTTTGTCTGACAAATCAAAATTTCCAGCTATGAAATCGCAATGCTCGAATATTTTATTAAAAGACAATAATTATGAATTAATAAATTTACTATTAAAAAATAAGGTGATGTAATGAAAAAGTATTTATTTATAATATTTGTAGCATTTTTCTTTTCTGGTTGTGACGATACTGATGAAATCATAAAGAGGGCAAATCAGGCAAATCAGAGGTCACAAGCAGAGATTAATAGGCTTGTCGCTATAAACAGAAGACAGGAGCAGGAAAATAGAAAAAAAATAGAACGAATAGAACGCGAAAAAAGGAGCATTTTAAAACAAAATATAGAATTAAAAGAATCAATATCTGATTTAATCGATACTATAAAAGAATTTGAAAATATTTTAAAACAAGAAGTAAAGTTATTAGAGGAAAAAAAGAATTTATTAAATAAGGATGTGATATTAAAAGAAATCGATACGAAAATGAGCTTTTTAAAGCGGTGTATAGAAAAGCGTCAGCAATTAGGAATTGGTAATACTTCTTGTGGGTTGGATTATACTAAAAGTAAAATAAATCGATGCAAAAATCAATTAATAAATAAAACATATGGTATAAGATTTGATCCGCCGAAAGATTGTTTGCTAGCATATACATTGGAAAATATAAAAACAAATGAAATTTCTATAAAATATATAACAAAGCAAGATATAAATAACTATGACGTATTAAGGTCCAAAATGATTGGTGATATTTGTGAAGACAAAAATCAGATTTTAGATATTTCTTGTGTGGGTGCTATAGGGTTATTTTTTTTGGAGGATTGGGGAGATAATACCATTTGCTCATATTTGGTGTCAAGTATTAGTGAACCAAATATGGGCCTAATAACACCAAATACATCAGTGGGTAAGCAATTACTAAAAATGGAAAAAGATGATGAAATATTTATCTTTAATAGAGCATATCATCTGGTTGATAAAATCATGCGAAGTATATAAAATTTAGGATATACAAATTTAATTTGATAAATAGTTTTATAGCTCGCTACCGGCCAAATATGAATAATTAGTATTTTTGAATATTTAGCTTTAAAAGTGAATAGTGATTTGATGAGATTTGAAAAGTTAATTCAAATACTGATTTTGAGGATGTGTTATCGCAAGCTATTTTCTTGGTATCGTCTTAATTATGGAGCGATATAAAATACGAATTTAATGCAAATCTAGATAACTAATATTTATTCAAGCAAAAAAGAATGCTACGCGCCTTATTTTTTAGAAAGGTGTAATCATGAATTCGCAAACTAAAGAGCGTTTTGGTTTGGCCGCGCTGCTAGGCATTCCTATCGGTATTATGTCGGCTTTTGTTAAGTGGGGCGGGGAATTTCCGCTACCGCCGCGCAGTCCCAAGGATATGTTTGACGCCGCTTGCGGGCCAGAAAGCGCGATCAGAGCAGCCGACGCGATCGACTGCTCGCGTAATTTTCTAAACCCGCCGTACGTATTTTTACGCGATTATTTGGGCATTACCGACCCGTATGCTGCGATTTATGAGTTTGCGGGGCATATGTTTAACTACGTGCATTTTACGCATATTTTATTTTCAATCGTTTTTGCGGTAGCCTACTGCGTACTAGCGGAAAAATTCCCGAAAATCACGCTTTGGCAAGGCGTTGCGGCCGGTATTTTAGTCAATATCGCCGTTCATGTTATTACTTTGCCTATTCTTGGACTTACGCCGCCGCCTTGGACGCTGCCTTGGTACGAGCACGTTTCCGAGTTTGTCGGGCACACGCGCTATGGTTTTGGTCTATCGAGCTTATGAGGCGAGATTTGCGAAACAGGATCACGAAAGAAAAAGATCCGAGCGACTACTGCCGAAACGCATAGCTCTTAAATTTACGCCGTTTTAGTAAAATCTAAAACGGCTTTTTGATTTTTTTTAAAAACAAAATCTCTCGTCAGCCCCGTTTTGTTTACGCATAGCTTTAAATTTGGCCAAATTTTCCTCGTTCAAAAAATAATCTTTTTCTTTTTGCGCGCGTGCTCCTAGAGCTTCTATTGCTTTTGCAAGAGCTTCTTTTCTATCCGCGTGAGGCGACTCAAACTCCGGTAAAAACATAGCTTCGTAAACGTTTGCTTTACTCCACTCAAGCGATTTTGCGGCGATATCTTGCTGCTTTTTGATGTCGCAAAACGCGTATGGATTTACCACATCGCCAACCAGCTTTATAAACGCTCCTATCGCGCTTTTGACCTCAAAAAATCTACCGTCGTCCAAATTTATAACTTCTCTTAGCAGGATCGCGCGGTTTTTAGCGTTATAAAACCAAAACACCGCCTCGTCGCGAAGCCCTAGGTCGTAAGCGCGAGCCGAAAGCACGAAAAGAGTCATCGGCGTGACCATCTGCGGAGCGTCCTGCACGATCTTTTCCGCGCTCCTAAAGTCCTCTAGCGTGCCGCTTTTGAGCAGTCCGTCTATCTTGTCGTAAACCTTTACATGTTCAGCCTTACCGGCATTTGCTGAGTAGTACGGCGTCACGTAGATATCGATGCTTTTTACCTTTTCGTCATCAGCCGCCGATGCAGCCGTCGCGACAAAACAAAGCGCTGCTAAAAAACGTAAAATTTTCACTTATAGCTCCTTAAGATAAATTTTTGGTGTTATTTTAACTAAAAGATATTTAAACGTCGTATATAAATTTGAAGAGGTAAAGTCCGCAAATTTGAGCGGACTTTACAAATTTAGTTCTTAAAACTATGAATAGGAGCCGGTATCTGGCCGCCGCGGGCGATGAAGTCCGCCGATGAGTTTTTATTTACGCTCATCA
>CALIWP010000171.1 GCA_938046705.1 uncultured Campylobacter sp.
TTACGTTTGATTACTTGCATAAGGTTCTCCTTTATTCTTTGTTTTCTTTGATTTCTGCCAGCATTTTTTCTTCTTCTGCTGTTAGTTGATAGTTTTCTAGCAAATCAGGTCTGCGCTGGTAGGTTTTCTTTAGACTTTCGTAAAGCCGCCACTGGCGCCGAAAATTTTATAGTCTAAAAACGGCTTAAATTCCATAGATTTTATCGCGGTTTTAGCATGCGCGCCCTTAGTGGCGTCCGCGGCGAAAAAGCCCTCGTTCATCGCCGTTATAACCTCGGGCGTTACCTCGCCTTTTACTTTGAGATAGTATTCACGCTCAACGTCGCTGTTCATTAGCGCAGTTGCGATCGCCGGAGCGTCCGTTAGCAAAAGAAGTCCCTCGCTAGCGTAGTCAAGTCGCCCGATACTAACAAATTTAGCAAACTGTCGGTCTAAACTATCATAGATCGTTTTGCGTCCGCGGTCGTCTTTTTTACTAACTAGCTCGCCTTTTTGTTTGTGATAAACGATCATCGTAAATTCTTTTTTCAGCCTTACTATGCGGCCGTTTATCTTCACTTTATCCTCATCGCTAACGCTAGTGGCTAGCTCGCTAACGACGCGGCCGTTTACGCTAACCTTGCCTTGTTTTATTAGTTCATCAGCCTCTCTACGCGAATAACTCGTGTTATGCGATATAAATTTGTTTAGTCTGCTTTTTTGCATTTTATAGTCCTAAATTTGCAAGGTCGTGTATGTGTAAAACACCGACCGGAACGCCGTTTTCTACGACGGCTAGTAGCTGGATCTTGTACCGCTCGATGAGCGCTAACGCATCTATCGCTAACATCTCTTTATCATTTAGCTCTTTTGGCTTTAGCGTCGCGTATTTGATCGCAGCGTCGTTTAGATCAAAGTCCTCTCTCATCAGCGCGCGCCTAAGGTCTCCGTCGCTCAAGATCGCGTCCAAAACGCCGTCTTTATCGACGATAAGGACGGTGCCGAGTTTTCCGTGTGTCATAGTATCGATCGCCTGTTTTAGGCTCGCATTCCAGCGTACTATCGGTAAATTTTCGCTTCGCATTACGTCTTTTACCTTTAAAAATAGCCTCTTGCCGAGGCTTCCGCCTGGATGAAAATTTGCAAAATCCTCTTTTTTAAATCCTCGCTTTTCCATCAAACAAACGGCTAACGCATCGCCTAGGGCTAACGTTAGCGTAGTCGAGCTAGTCGGTGCAGCGTCTAGCGGGCAGGCCTCTTTGCTAACGTCAAGCTTTACAAAGGCGTTGCTAAATTTGCCCAGCGTGCTAAATTTATCCCTTGCCATCGCAACTATCGGCACCCCAAAACGCTGCACGTGAGGCAGGATTTTGGTTAGCTCCTCGCTCTCGCCGCTAAAGCTAATAGCTAGTAGCGTATCGTCCTTGCCGATCATACCCAGATCGCCGTGCATCGCCTCGGTCGGATGCATGAAAAAGCTAGGCGTGCCCGTGCTAGCAAGCGTCGCAGCGATCTTTGCGCCGACGTGTCCGCTCTTGCCTACGCCCGTAACCACGACTTTGCCTTTGGTTTGGTATAAAGTCTCGACCGCTTTTTCAAATTCGCCGTCTAAAATTTCGGCATTTCTTGTTAGCTCGTTAGCTTCCGTTTTTAGCACATTAGCGGCTATTTTTATTATATCGCTCATTTTGCGCCCTTACATCAGGTATATGATCGGCACGATGGTCGGATACTTTTTGACTTTTCTAAATATATGCTTGCGGATGACTTGGCGCACCTGCCCCTCGAGTATCCTGCCGTCTTTTAAAAGCTCCTCTTTAACATTACTTAGATACTGCTCCAGCACTCCCTCCATCTCTTTTCTAAACTCGCCGTCTTGCTTATCGCCCACGAGTCCGTAGCTGATGACGCGAGGCTTGTTTATGAGCTTAGCGCCGTGGCGGGAAATTTGCGCGATGATCATCACGACGCCCGCTTCGGCCAAATTTTGCCTGTCGATCACGACGTCGTCTGAAATTTGCTTGTTGATTTGGTTATCGATAAAGACCTTGCCAGTTTTTACCGTCTTGGCGCGCTTCATGTATTTTTGGCAAATTTCTATCTGATCGCCGTCGCTCATCAGATAGATGTTTCGCTCGTCCACGCCACATGCCACGGCCGTTTCTTTATGTTTTGCGATGTGGTTGTACTCGCCGTGGATCGGAAGGAAAAATTTAGGCTTTATCAGGCGCAGCATCAGTTTTTGCTCCTCTTGCGCTGCGTGACCGCTCACGTGTATCTCGCTAAAGTCCTGATACGCGACGCTAGCGCCTGATTTGATGAGGAAATTTAGCACCGTCGAGACGCTGCTTTCGTTGCCAGGGATCGCCTTTGAGCTGATGATGATC
>CALIWP010000172.1 GCA_938046705.1 uncultured Campylobacter sp.
TGTAAAATAAGTTTATTTGGCGATTTTTAGGCGGTTATTAAAATCAAATCCCGTTAAAATTTACCGCCTAAGTACTCTATATTAGTTTGTGTATTTTTAGGGGGGCTATTTACATGAGTCTTTGGTTATCTAAAATCAGAACTCAATAGTAAATTTAAAACAAAATAAATTAGCTAGAGTTTATTTTTTTGTTTGCGACATACCTTTTTGCTCGTAGGCATCGATCTCTCTTGCGTATTCAGGATTTTTCTTTTTTAGTTCGTTAGTCATAAAAGCTATTAGTTTGGCGTCGGCATTTTTATGTGAAGCTATAGCTAGAATAAAATTTAAATACTCTTTTGCATCCTCGGGCGCTATGCCGTCTTTTTTAGGCGGTAACCTAAAATTTGAAGAAAATGTCCTCAAAATAGAAAATAACTTATTTTTGCTAGTGCCTGGATCGTTTGCTACGGCGAGTAAATCATCTAGTGTGATGCCTCGATTGGCGGCTTCTTTTGCCGCATTGTTGGCTGCGATTTTGTCGCTACCTAGCTTAACCGCCATAAAAATAAGGGAAGCGACGAGCATCAAAAGAATCGTCGCTAGAATTATTACTATAGTAGTTTGATTCATTATAGTTTCACTGTTTTATCTGGTTTTCTAAAATACGCCAAAACCGCTATCAAGACCATCAAAAGCGCGCCCACCCACACAAAAGTCGGCACCGGCACCGGCTCGCCAGCAGCATACGAGTGCATACCGCTTAGGTAGAAGTTTACGCCAAAATAGGTCATTATGATCGACCAATAAGCAAACATCGAAGTCACGGCAAATGCGTACTGGCTGTTTAGTTTAGGGATAAATCTGATGTGTAAAACCGCTGCATAAACTAAAATAGAAACCAGCGCCCACGTCTCCTTACTATCCCAGCCCCAGTAGCGACCCCAACTCTCGTTCGCCCAAACGCCGCCCAGGAAGTTGCCCATCGTAAGCAGGCTAAGACCCAGTATCATCGCCATCTCGTTTATACGCGTGGCTTCTAGGATATTTCGCGAAATTTCCTTATGCTCTTTACCGCCTTGCAGGGCGAAAAGTACGAGCGTAAACATACCCAGCAGCGAGCAAAGTCCTAAAAATCCGTAACTAGCCGTGATAACCGAGACGTGGATCGTTAGCCAGTAGCTCTGAAGCACAGGCACTAGAGTGGTGATCTGCGGATCCATCCAACTAAGGTGCGCGACAAATAGCGTAACGCCCGCTAAAATCGAGGTTAGAGCCATAGCTATCGGGCTTTGGCGCGAGAACACGAGGCCTGATAAGCTAAGCGCCCAAGCTATATAGATCATCGATTCGTAGGCGTTGCTCCACGGCGCGTGCTCGGCGATATACCAGCGTATGCCGATGCCAAAAGTGTGCAGCAAAAACGCTAAGATATTTACGCCGTAAACGATACCAAATAGCCATTTGATGTTTAGTTTAGGTCTTGCCATCTTAGCAAACACGAAGCATAAAAGCCCAAATCCTGCTAAAAGATATATCGGCGTTAGCGACTCGAAAATTTTATACTCGTTAAAAAACAGCTCCATCTCGATGCGTTTTTCGCCCGGGATGACCGCTTTGCCGTATTCTTGCTGATAGGTTTTGATCTCGGCTAGAGCTTGATTCGCTCGGCGCCAGTTGTTGTTTTCTGTAGCTTCGGCAACGCTAGTGAAATAGCTTCTTAGCATTCTGCCGATCGGCTCGCTCTCGTTTTTAGGAAGATACATCATGGCTGAGGCTATACCGTACCATTTGTTATTCGGGTCGTCCATTTTTGGGAACATCGTAAAGACTTCGCCTATAAACACCATATAAAGGATATTTAGGCGCTCGTCCACTTTTTGCAGGTCTTTATCAAACGTTCCACGCTCGCCAGGAGTTTTGCGGTTTGCGGCTTCGGCAAATTTGTTTAGTTTGTAGATGATTTTACCGTCTTTATCGCTCGCAAAAAAGTCGTTATAGCTCGCGTATTTAGCCTTTTCGTCTATGCCGATTAGCTTTTTTAGCTCTTTATTTCCGACGTAGATTATCGGCACGTCGCGCCAGTACGGGGCGTTTATCATCATAGAAAGTATGGCTTGGTTTGCATTTAGGCCGTCTAGCGTATCGCTGCGGTGGATCTTGTTTAAAATTTCTCTTGCTACGGTGTCAAAAGGCTTCATCCTGCCGTCGACGCTTTGGATGATTAGCGTAGATAGCTCTTTGGCGTGGTTTGCATCGATGTTTCTAGCGTTATCGGCCGCGTAGGTTTTGCTTGGGGCAAATGCCGCAAAGCAGGCTACCAGAACAAAGCTCGCGACTTTTTTAACGGCATCCTCGTTTATCATTTTAGCTAGTTTTCTAAAGCGCGAGCGAGGATTTACGACGTTGAAAAATAGTCCCAGTCCCAGCAAAAAGTAGCCGATGTAGGTCGGAATCTTACCTGGATCGCGGTTTACCGATAGTACGGTGCCAAGCTCGTCTTGGTCGTAGCTGCTTTGAAAAAATCTATATCCGTCGTGATCTAGTACGTGGTTCATATAAATTTTATACGGGTAGTTTCCGCTCCTAGAGTCCTCGACGATGACGTCGCTAGAGTAGCTCATCGGCGAATTTGAGCCCGGATAGCGCTTAAGCTCGAAGTCTTCAAGTTTTAAAGAAAATGGAAGCTCGACCATCTTTGAACCCCAGTAAACGTTAAAAAGTACGCCATCGATCTTGGCTTTAGCCGGTATGTAGCTATTTTCGTAGAGCATGAGCTGCTGGGTTTGGCCGTCAAACGTCAAATTTGCCACCAATGCGTCATACTCGCCGTTTTTGCTCACGACTCGTTTGGCAGCTTTTGTTAGCAATGATTTTGGTACGAAATTTACATCCGTGACCGTATAGAGCTGCATCGGTAAAAACTCGGTCGCTTTGTCTTTTTCGTACTCGCCTTTTTCATTCGTCGCCATCGTAAAGTAGCCGATATTTTGGTTTGAAGTTAGATAAAATTTGCCCTCTTTTAGCTCGATTTTGACGAAATTTTCAAGTAGCGGCTGGGCGTCGAATGCAAAGCTAACGCCGCCCACCTCGCGAGTTTCGCCGGCTTGCAGGCTTATTTCTTCTTTTGAGTCTGGGCTTGATACTGCAAGCCTAACGAGCGGTTCGCCTTTTTCCGCTTCGTAGTACTCGGTTTCCGCTTTTTTGTAGTATCCTTCAAAGGTTAAATTTGCTTTTTTACCCGCGATTTCAAGCGGCAAGTTAAAGTCGTTTGAGCCGACGGAAGTGATTTGTTTTGGGATCGAGTTTGAGTAAATTTGACCGTCTTTTTCGGCTGCGATTTCTATTCTAGATATGGATCCAAATACCGCGTTTGAGGTTTCGTTTTCTCTGATGTGAATGTTGCCCTCAAAGCCAAGATATCGCGTCATCGCGGCTCCAAGTAGCATAAATAAAAAGCTAACGTGAAATATCAAAACGGGTAGTTTTTCTTTTCTTAAAAGGTTGTATCTAAAAATATTGTAAGCCAAATTTATGCCTAAAAGCACCTGTACCAAAGCAAACCAACTCGCTCCGTAAACCGCTGCCCACGCGCTTTTTGTGTCGTAGTAGCTTTCTATTATCGTTGCCGCGCCGCTACCGATAGCAAATATAATAAGTAGCACGACGGCCGACGTCATACTGAAAAATAGGGATTTTAACTCGCTCAAAACATATCCTTGAACATAAATTTAGTAAATCAAAATGCACATTATAGTAATTTTTTTTAAATAATCTTACTTTTTAGTTATTATTTTATGATAATTTTTCGTCTTTAAGTTTAAATAAATTTAATATAAACTCAAATTCGTTAAAGCCGTCCGCGCTCATAAAGTGTCCGCCTTTTTCAAATATATCGGGCGCGACGCCTAAATTTTGCGCTACCTTTAGGCTAAGCTCG
>CALIWP010000173.1 GCA_938046705.1 uncultured Campylobacter sp.
TGTAAATCTTATTTCGTATCGCAGGTCAAATTTAAGACTAAATTCGAGAATTCGGCTTGCGATACTTTTAAATTTAAAGCATAAAATTTACCAAATTTCAAAATCAAATTTTGCCGGATAAAATTTGATTTCACATCATCTTTCTTAACCCAAATTTCGCTACAATCTCTCAAATTTTATCAAAGCTAGGAGCTAAATTTGCAAAATACTCAAAAACCCAAATTCCGCTGCGACTGGGCGGAGAAAAGCGATCTGGAGCGCGTATATCACGACCTGGAGTGGGGCAGGGTCATTAAAGATGATGCGAAATTTTTCGAGCTTATAATTTTAGAGGGCTTTCAGGCGGGCATCTCGTGGCATGCGGTGCTGCTTAAGCGCGAGGCGATGCGAGCGGCGTTTGACGGATTTGACGCGCGTAAAATTTCGCTCTACGGCGAGGAACATACGGCAAAATTTATGCAAAATCCAGCACTCATCAGAAACCGCCTTAAGCTAAACTCTCTCGCCGCAAATGCCCGCGCATTTCTCGCCGTCGCAAGCGAGTTTGGCAGCTTTTACGACTATCTTTGGGGCTATCTTTTGCCTAAATTTGATCCAAAATTTGACGGTAAGCCCATCGTAAATCACTATGAAAACATCAAGCAGATCCCCGCTACCACGCCGCTTGCAGAGTTCATCGCAAAAGAGATGAAAAAGCGCGGATTTAAATTTCTAGGACCCACGAGCGTCTATGCGTTTTTGCAAAGCGCGGGCGTCGTGGACGATCATCTGGACGCCTGCTTTTGCAAAGGAGGCAAGTGATGCTCGCACGGAAGCGAGTTTTTAGCTACATCGAGGAGAAATTCGGCACTCAGGGCGAGCGGATATTTGACAAGCATCCTGAATTTGCCGTGTTTCGCCACGCAAAAAACCAAAAATGGTTCGCCGTTTTTATGCGCGTGGACGGCGGCAAATTTGGGCTTAAAAGCGCAGAGGCGCTAGAGATACTAAATCTAAAATGCAAGCCCGATCTGGCGGCGATTTTGCGCGACGGCGATCAAATTTTGCCCGCTTATCATATGAATAAAAAGCACTGGATCAGCGTAAATTTAAGCTCCAAAATCGCGCCAGGGCAAGTGGAGGATCTGATCGACCTTAGCTTTGAGCTGACGCGATAAAACGCTGGTTGCGAACTACTCGTTTCAATGCCAAATTTGACGACTGGGAAGCGTATTAAGCGCCAATTGACAGATGCGTAAAATCTCCTAATTTTACCGACGATTCTCTAGCTTACTTTACGTGCGCCTCTTTACGCTTGCGGCCCTATGTAAAGCCTGCTAAAATCCGCATAAATTTCATCTTTTCAGCATCTCAAAATTTCATTTTCGCTAAAATCCGGCTAATAAATTTAAGTAAAAATCGTGCAAACTTTGAGCATGGCCAGCAGCACCCAATAGCGCAGAGCGGTATTGCAGCGAACGATGCAAAGAGTCTTGAAATTTTGCAAAATAGTGCAAAATGAATTTAGCGGCTAATATGCGAAGAGATTTATTTGTGCAAGACGGCCGGATAAATAACAAGCGGGCGAGCAAATACGAAAAATAACGAACGCCACAATAGAGCAAATGGCTACGACGTTGACTGCTTCATGGGCGACGTAAATATAAATACTTTAAGAATTTACAAGGAAAACGAGTGGAAAATTTAAAACAAGGAAATTTTAACCAAGCAAGCGGGCTTCACCGCACGTTAGAGGCGAGCGGGGCGTCAAATTTGGGTCGCGAAAATTTAGCGCAGTCAAATTTAAACGAACAAGCGGATAGCGTGGATGAAATAAAGCGCGCAAAGGAGCGTAAAAAGGTCCATTTTATCGGTATCGGCGGCATCGGCATCTCGGCGATCGCGCGCTTTTTGCACGAAAAGGGTTTCATAATCAGCGGTAGCGACATCAAGGAAAGCCCGACCACGCGCGAGCTAGCTGCGCAGGGTATCGACGTCATCACGCCGCATAGTAAGGCCGCGATAAAGGATCAGGACTTCGTCATCTACTCGGCCGCGATAAAGCCTGATAACATCGAGCTTGTCGAAGCGCGCAGCAAAGGATTGCACTGCCTATCGCGCAAAGAGGCGCTGCCGATGGTGCTTGAGGGCAAGCGCGTGTTTTCGGTAGCGGGCGCGCACGGCAAAAGCACGACCTCTGCTATGCTCTCTAGTCTCGTGGAGGGCTCGGTCATTATCGGCGCGATCAGTAAGCAGTTTGGCTCAAATATGAAATACGAGCCCTGCGACAACGTTATTTTCGAAGCCGACGAGAGCGATAGTAGTTTTCTCAACTCAAACCCGTATCTAGCCGTCGTGACCAACGCCGAGCCCGAGCACATGGAGCACTACGGCTATGATTTGGAGAAATTTCACGCGGCGTATCGCGGATTTTTGGAGCGAGCCAAGGTGCGCGTGATAAACGCCGAGGACGAGTTTTTGGGCACGCTAAAGCTCGACGCCGTGCGCCTTTATCCGAGCACCGATATCACCGAGCTTAGTATGATCGTGCGCGATTTCGTGCCTTATACCGCGTTTAATCTAAAAAATTTAGGCAAATTTGAAGTGCTGGGCATGGGCGAGCATATCGCCGTGGACGCGTCGCTTGCGATCTTGGCCGCGCTAAATGAAACCTCTCTAGCGCAAATTAGGCAAAATTTGCTAAATTTTAAAGGTATCAAAAAGCGCTTCGATATCCTAATCGCAAGCAGGAAATTCGTACTCATCGACGACTACGCACACCACCCAACCGAGATCAAGGCTACTTTACAATCGGTCTTTGAGTATGCCAAGCTGCTGGGCATCACCAAGATCACGGCGATCTTTCAGCCGCATAGATTTACGCGCCTAAGCGCAAATTTAGAGGCCTTTAAGGAGTGTTTTGAGGGCATAGACGAGCTAGTTATCCTACCTGTTTATGCAGCGGGCGAGGCGTCCATAGATATAAATTTAAAAGAGGAGTTTAAACGCTACAATCCCGTGATGACGCAAAAAGTCGCGCGCGAGGGCGAGGGGATAGTCTTTACGGACGAGTTTGGCGTGAAAAACCTGCTCGATGACGGCCTAGTGATCGGCTTTGGCGCGGGCGACATCACATATCAGCTGCGAGGCGACGCATGAGGGTCATAATCGTACTTTTAGGCGTGCTTGCCGCGATCGCGATATTTAGCGTGAGCGACGAGAAGCTAAGCAAAAAGGCGAAATTTATCATCACTTTTTCGGTGATTTTTGTCGCGGCGGCGCTGTACTTTTACGAGACCAGACTGGAAAGCGAGCAGGGTAAAAGGCTGGAGCTAGTCGCGCTTTTTAATCAAGGCAAAACCCTAAAATGCGGAAATTTTGACGTAAATAACACTAAATTTAATTATGAGTTCGGTACGTCATCTTTCGTCGCAAAACGCGCGGCAAAGGAGCTAAATAGCGTCAAGATCGCGCTTGATGGTTGCGAATTTAAAGGCGAATAATTGCGAAATTTTAAAGATAATCAAAATTTGACCAAAGGCGGAGTTTGGGAGGCGGACGGGCGAGAAAACAGCGTCTCGCGCGAGCAAAGAAACGGCGATATTTCAGACGCCGCGGCGCACCGAGAGCAAAAAGAATTTACAAACGCGGAAGGCTTTGAGCGGCTTATAAAAATTTTAGACCTGCAAGGCTATATGGAGAGGTTTAACTCCTTTCTAGCGCGCCCAAAGCCGCTTTTTATGGCGGGCGACAGCAGGCTGCATTATGAGAAAATTTTAGAACTCTCGCAAAAGCAGTTTGATCCGCCAGCACCTGCTCAAAACCTAGACGACGCGCTCATTCGCCTTAGCAAGCAAGCCACGCTGCACGTGAGCGAGATTTTTGAGTTTGCTAAGATTATTAGCTACTTTACCTACTTAAAAACGCTCAAATTTGAAGGCAAACTAGGTGAGTGGCTCGCTAAAATTGAGATCCCGCAGCCGATGTTAAAGCTCGCAAACTCGTTTGATAAAAACGGCGAGCTAAAAGACGAAGTGGACGAGCGCCTGGGCGGTATCAGAGACGCCTTTAGCGCCAAAAGAGCGCAAATAGACGCCGATCTGCGCCGTCTCATCTACTCAAAATCCATCACGCCATACCTCGTCGATACGCAGGTGCACTACATCAGCTCCGTCGAGGCGCTGCTCGTGCGAGGCGGGTTTAACCACGTGTTAAAGGGCACGGTCGTGGCTAGAAGCTCGGGCGGCTACTTCTACGTCGCGCCAGAAAACATCCAAAAACTCAAAAAAGAGCAAAGCGAGCTACTGGATAAAAAAGAGGAAATCGTCTACGAACACTGCAAAATTTTTAGCTCCGCGATGCACAAGGCCTTACCGTTTTTAAAATTTATAAACGGCGCGTTTGATGTATTTGACGCCTACTGCGCGCGTGTTTTTACGGCTAAAAGTGCGGATTTTGAGTTCGTGCTACCAAGCGGCGGGTCAAATTTAAAACTAGCAAATTTCGCCCACCCCGCGCTAAAAAATCCAAAAAGTATCAGCATCGACTTTAGCAAAAAGGTACTGCTAATCACGGGCGTAAACGCAGGCGGTAAATCGATGCTTTTAAAATCGCTGATAGCCGCAGCCTTTCTAGCTAAATACCTGCTGCCGATGCGCATAAACGCGCAAAATTCGCAGATCGGAAATTTCAAAGAATTTGACGCCATCATCGAGGATCCGCAAAACGTGAAAAACGACATCTCGACTTTTGCGGGACGTATGGTGCATTTTTCCAAGCTCTTTACGAAGAAAAATCTGCTCATCGGAGTCGATGAGATTGAGCTCGGAACGGACTTTGAGGAGGCGGCGAGCCTGTATGGCGTGATGATCGAGCGGCTGATGGGTCAGGATATCAAGATGATCATCACCACCCACCACAAGCGCCTTGCTATGCTATTAGCTAAAAACCCCGACGTCGAGCTTGTCGCGGCGCTATACGACGAGGAAAACTCGCGGCCTAAATTTGAGTTTTTAAAGGGCACGATCGGCAAATCATACGCCTTTGAGACCGCGGCTAGATACGGCATCGCGGCAAATTTGGTCGCGCAGGCGAAAAAGATCTACGGCGAAGACAAAGAAAATCTAAACGAAATCATCACAAAGACGTTAAATTTAGAGGTGCAGCTCAAAGAAAAGCTCGAAAGTGCGGAGAAAAAAGAGCAAAAGCTAGACTCCCTAATCGAAAATTTAAAAGAGCAAAAAGAGCGAGCCGAGGCCGAGCAGCACGAGGTTATAACACGGCTAGAGCGGGAGTATTTTAAGGCGATAAATGAGGCTAGACGCGCGATAAATTTAGACGACACAAAGGAAAAACAGCGCGCTCTAAACCGTGCAAACGAGGCCAAACGCGCCGTGCAAAAGCCC
>CALIWP010000174.1 GCA_938046705.1 uncultured Campylobacter sp.
AACGCCGCACTCTAGCAAATCTCTCATTGTTACCATGAGTTTTTCTCCTTGTGGGTTTCCCCGAAATTTAGGTTTCTCCTCCACACCCATTAACATTTGTTTTTGACAAACGCAACCAAATTTTAGGACTGGTGTGTGTGAATTGAAGCTTGGATTATATTTAAAAATAACTGAATTAAAGCTAAATTTAATATAATCCAAGCATCGGCGCAGTTAAATTTTACGCCATAAAGATGAGATGCTCGCAAAGGTCGCGAGCAAAATTATTCGTCAAATTTTAGCTCAGTAAATTTAAAAAAGCGGTAAATTTGCTCTAAATTTCACTCAAAAAATCCCTTTTTCACGAGCTTGCCCTCTTTTACGCAAAACTCCCCTTTCGCGATCACGCTATCTAGGTTTAGAGCTTCGTCAAATACCGCAAAATCGGCGTCAAAGCCTACTTTTATCTCGCCTTTGCCGTTTAAATTTAGGTATTTTGCGACGTTTTTGCCCATCATGCTTAGCGCTTGCGGGATGGTTAGGATTTTATTTTTCACGCAGGCTTGCAAGACCTCTAAATTCGTCTCGCACGAAGCGCAGCCGTAGCCGACCAATGCGCCGTTTTCGTCAAATCTAGGCACGCTGCCGTTGCCGTCCGAGCTCATCGTTAAGCGCTCTAAATTTAGCCCGTTAGCAAGCCCGTACGCTATAACTTCGTGAAGCGGGTCAAATTTACTTCCGCCGCTCGTGATGTCGATGTAGCCGCCCATTTTTTGAAATTTGATCGCCTCGTCAAAGAGCTCCTTCGTCCGCGCACAGTGCGTCGGCGAAAAGTAATTAATCGGGAACGAATAGTCCTTGATCACGCTAAAAATCAGGTCAAATTTATCCGCGAGCCCGCCCATATGCATGTGCAGCACGCCGCCTTTTTTCGAGATCATGCCGCCGATGCGAATCTGCGTCAGGGTCTTGATGAGCTCCTGAGAGGTCGGGTAGCTGCCGCGGTTGTCGCTCATCGCGATCTTACAGCCGATGACCTTGTCGATGAGCACCAGATCGCGCGTGACGGAGCCCGTAAATGTAACGCTAGGCAGCGCGTAAGAGCCCGTGTGGATGAAGGTCGAGATGCCCTCGTATTCGAGCGCTTTGGCCTTTGAGTAGAGATTCTCTAAGCTCCTCGTGCACCCGTCCGTACCCAGCGTGCCTACGACCGTCGTCGTACCGTAGCGGATGATCCCGGATAGCGTTATTTCGGGCGTGCGAGAGTGGTAACCCGCCTCGCCACCGCCGCCCGTGATGTGCACATGCTGATCGATGAGTCCGGGCGCTAAAATTTTGCCCTCCAGATCGTAAATTTCAAGCCCTTCGACTCGAAAATCAAGCCCCTTAGAAACGGCTAAAATTTTACCTCCGCCGAGCAAAACGTCGCTCCTGCCGATATGCCCTGGCGCATATAGATCGGCGTTTTTAAGTAACAGCATATTTTCTCCTTTGCTTTGGATTTTTGATTGTAAATTTTACGTTTTTTAGCCTATTTTATTGCGATGTCACGCCGTTATTTTACATCAAATTTGATAAAAATCGGATATCTCGGTTTTGGACGGAGAAACGGCGATTTGGATGGTGCTTGGATTTTATTTTTGTAGATTAGGCGGGCGAAGTCAAATTTAGCAACCTAACCGCTTAGCTGCACGCTTTCTTCTATTTTCATTAGTCCCGTAAATACGCGCTCTACGGCCTCTTTTTGCTCGCTAGAGATTTCAATCTTTTTCTCGTTTAAAAGCAAATTTACGAGCTCCTCGTTTTGCAGCGTCTGGACGTCAAATTTTCTCGCGTTTGCGGCGATTTTTGCCGCGAGGGGATTTTTTGATTTAAAATTTTCGTATGGCATTTTTCCTCGTTTTTGAGTTAGGTTACGAAGCAATTATATGAAATTTAAGGTAAATTCGGGCTCAAATTTTACCCAAAGCCCGAATTTACGCCGATTTATTCTTTTATATCAAAGCCCAGCGTCGTTTTTAGCGTCTCTTTGTCGCATTTTGCGGCATCCGGATAAGGCCTTTCATAAATCACCTCAAACACCCAAAAGCCCGGCCTTAGCGCTACGACTTCGGTGATACCCTGCGCGTCGGTCATACCGTAAAACGCTCGCTTATCCTCTAAAAATCCCGCAAAAGTACCGGTTAGTTTGGCGCGTTCTAGCGGCTTGCCGTCAGCCAAAACTTGTAGTTTAAAGGGCTTATCCACGCGAAAACTAGCCGGATTTTGCAGCGGCACGATCTCGATTTTCTCTCCGACGGGCTTAGCGACAAAGTCGTCTGCTTCGCCTAAATTTAGGATTTTTTTGGACGTTATCGTCATCAGGCGGCAGATTTGCACGTCGCTTAAATCTTTTAGATCAAGCTTATTTTTGTCAATAATCCACTTGCCGTCGCTGCGCTTTTTTAGCGAATACATCGGATTTTGCCGCGCAAGCAGGATATAGGTGCCATAGCCTAGCTTTTCGCCCTCGTAGCGGTAGTTTTCGCCGCTTTGCGCTAGCTCTTTTTTCTGTCCGTCTTTATGGATCAGGGTAATGGGCGCAAAAAGATGGACGCGCTCTTGCATTATAGGCTCATAGTTTGGAAAATCGTCGCTATAACCCATTTTTGCGACGAATTTACCCGTCTTTTCGTCGTTTGCACCGTCCACCCAAAACATATGCGCCTGCGCCGAACAAACGGCTCCCGCAAGTATCGCAGCGGCAAAAATTTTACGTGTTTTCATGCTTTTCCTTTCGGTTATTTTTGATATTTGATATCAAATTGTAGCTAAAGATAGATTAAAATTTGGATTTATTTTTGGAGAGATTTTTAAATTTTAGGTTTACGGCTTTATTTTGCAAATTTATACGCCAAATAGTTCTCTTAATCGCCAAAAGCAAAATTTGAATAATTTTTAAGAATTTACGAAGACCAATCGTATCTTGGCGAGTAAAGCACTTAAATTTAGCGCGAAACTCGGGCGCATTTTTACGAAAAATAAAACGCAAAACGCGCCTGAGTTAAATTTATGACGCTAGCGGTCTAACGCTTTAAGATTTTAGCGTTTTCGCAGCCGACCTCTAGCCCCATCTTGCACGCTTTTTCGTAAAATTTAACCGCGGCTTTGACGTCCGCGTTTACGCCCATGCCGCGCTCGCTCATGAAGCCAGCTTCGTTGCAGCCTTTAGCTAGGCCCAGCTCGCATGAGTTTTTATAGAGCTCGTACGCCCGCGCTTCGTCTTTTGCTGCGCCCACGCCCGTCTGATGAGCGTATGCTAATGCGTAGCAGCCCAGCTTATCGCCCATTTTGCACGCTCGCTCGTAAAATTTAGCCGCCGCCCCAGGCTGCTTTGCTGCGACCTTACCGCTAGCGATCATCGCGCCCAGATCGTAGCATGCCCGCGCGTGACCGCCCTCGCACGCTAGATTAAAGAGTCTCGCCGCCTCGCTAAAATCCGAAACTCGGTACATCGCTAGCGCGTCTTCAAACTGCTTATTTGCCGAATTTGCAGGCGCGCTCGACGGCACGCTTGCCATCTCGTTTGAGGATCTCGTTTGCACCGCAAAAAGCGCGCTCGCCGCAACAATCAAACAAACTAAAATTTTTCTCATACTGACTCCTTTTTATGAGGTTTCGATTTAAATTTTAGCCCTTTTTAATAAACATAAATGAAATTTTAACTAAACTCGCCTGGCCGCACGTTCGTCTACGCCCAAATTTAGGCTGTGTGGCTATTTCGGCAAAATTTTATTCACCGCAAAGCCGCAAAACCGCCCCGTGACGCCATCTCTGCGGTAGGAAAATAGCCCCTGCGTCTCAAACGTGCAGCGCGGATCAAACTCCACTCG
>CALIWP010000175.1 GCA_938046705.1 uncultured Campylobacter sp.
ATTTAAAAAAGGCGGCGACACGATAGTTGTACCGTACCATAAGCCGATTAAAGAGATCTATGTTTTACAGATCTTAGCAAAAATAAGGGAGTCATGATGAAAAAAGACTTGAACTATTATTTAAATTTACCGTATACGATCACGATCAAAAGACTAGACGACGGAGATTATTTTGCTCAGTATGCAGATATAGGACTAACTAAAAATAATCTAATGGCCGGCTGGGGAGCTACCGAAGCCGAAGCGATAGCGGATCTAAAAGAAGCCTTTGCTTGCTATGTCGAAGGGGCTCTTAAAAACGGTGAAAGTATCTATGAGCCGATTGATGAAAACGTCAAAGTTCGTATAAATTTGACTATACCCAAAGGCGTTTTAAATGCAATAGATGCCGTTACGAATAACCGCTCGGCATGGCTTAGCGAGCTAGCTAAAAAGGCGCTAGCAGTGCAATAAAGAGTACGGAGCAGGCCGCCATATAGACGACCTTTGTAGTTATCTTAAACCGAGGTCATAGATGTTAGAGCGTTTACTCTCTCTTTTATGGTCTTAACATATTCCTCTCTGTCTTTATCGCTTAAAATTTGGTTTGTCTTGCCCGGTCTATATCTCAAGAGTTCGGCTATTGTCATTTCTTCTTGCATAATTTTGTCTTGAGCAATATCGTTTCCGCCATTTACTCTTTTTATGAAGTCTATATCCTTTTTCCCTTGTTCTATATTGAGTATTGAGTAGGTTTTTATCTGATCGGTAAGCTCGGTTTCGCCGCTATCGCTAGCTTTTGGTTTAAAATTCTTTAAAAATCCTACAAATACGCCTTCTTTGGTGTAGCCGCCATCTGTTTTATACATAGACATATCGGGGTTAAATTTAAGTCCGCCTCCATTATCGCGTCCGATTTCGCTAGAGCTAAGATTTAGCCTATAAGTGTAGCGAGGCGGAGTGAGCATGCTTAGTTCGCGCTCCAAAGCTTTTGCTTCATCAAATTGCCGATCTAGAAGAGCGTAAAAATGAGATGGTCAATCTTTTGGAAAAGGGGAAATCTAGTCAATAATCTATAAGGAAATATCAGTTTGATAGTCCGTAAAAGAGGTTGGGACAAAAGATCCCGACCTCACTTTTTTTAGCAATCAAACTTTGACGCGGTAGCTGATTGAACTTTTTGTTCGTCTTTTAGACTCCAAAAAGCTCCTAATCATCCTCGCGATGCTGGGACTACGAAATCGAGACTTTGTCTATCGATTTCTGTCCCACCGCCTTTTTTAGTAAAACCATTCACTAAATGTACATTCATATTTTTAAAATCCTCTACAAATTTTAGAAAAAACAATCAAAATTATGATTTTTTGTGTTTAGGGTATTGAAATTTCCTATATTATTTTATAAAATAAGGGTAAAAGGCTATGAAAAAGTAATACGTTTACAAGAAAATGGAAGCGGTTACTAAAGGAGGATTTTATGGAAAAAGGCCATTGGAATCGTAAAAGAGTCTACAGCATTCGTAAGTTTGCCGTAGGCGCTTGCTCTGTCATGATTGGAACCTGTGCGGTTCTATTTGGAGGAAGTGTCATTGGAGAATCACCAGTTTTCGCGGACGAAACTCCTATCGCCCACACTGTAGAACAAGCAAAAGAGGAAAGTCCGGCAGTGGAGGAAAAAGAAGATCAAACTGTAGCAGAGCACAAGGATGTTACAAGTGTCGACCAAAGTCACGCTGCTCCAATTGAAGCAAGCAAGCCAGAGAAGAAAGAAGATGAACCTGTAGCTCCAACAGAGGAGAAAGCGTCACTAAAACCTGAAGAAACAGCTCCAAAGGTAGAATCTCAAGCTTCAAGTCAAGAAAAGCCTGTCAAGGAAGATTTGAAAGCTGCGACAAATGAAGAAGTGAATCAAATGATTGAAGATAGAAAAGTGAATTTTAATCAAAATTGGCACTTTAAACTCAATGCGAATCCTAAAGAAGCTGTGAAATCAGATGCCGATGTATCAACATGGCAAAAATTGGATCTCCCACACGACTGGAGTATATTTAACGATTTTGACCATCAGTCACCTGCTCAAAACGAGGGTGGACAGCTCAATGGTG
>CALIWP010000176.1 GCA_938046705.1 uncultured Campylobacter sp.
TTAGCTCGCTAAAGATAGACGCGGCTTATATTAGCAAGCAGCTCGCACAAAATAATGCCGATTTGCCCGCAGGCAGGACGGTTTTAGACGGTGCGGAAAATAGCCTGCGCGTAACGGGCGGCGCAAAGAGCGTCGAGGAGCTTTCTGATACTCCTATCTGGCTAGACGGCGGCCGAAACGTCCGTCTGGGCGATATCGCTCGCGTTGAGGACTCGCACGGCGAGGTTAGGTCGCGCTCTAGGATGGACGGGCTGGAGACGGCGGGATTTAGCGTCTCGCGCTCAAAAGGCGCCAGCGATACGGTCGTGATGCAAAAGATCAAGGAGGAGCTGGCTAAATTTACCGCAGAGCATGCGGAAGTAAAGATAGACGAGATATATACCTCGGCAAATGAGACCAAGCAAAGCTATACCCAAACGATCTGGATGCTGGCGGAGGGTGCGATACTAACGGTACTTGTGGTATTTGTTTTCTTGCGAGACGCGCGAGCGACGCTGGTGGCGGCTATATCGCTACCGCTTTCGATTCTACCGACGTTTGCGGCGCTTTATCTGCTGGACTACACGCTAAATGGTATCACGCTGCTGGCTCTCATGCTAGTTATCGGCATACTCGTAGACGATGCGATCGTGGAGATAGAAAATATCAAAAAGCACTTAGCTCTAGGCAAACGCCCCTATCAGGCCGCCATCGACGCGGCTGATGATATCGGCTTTGCGGTGGTTGCCATTACGCTAACTATAGTGGCGATATTTTTGCCAGTTAGCTTTATCGGCGGGGGCATCGGGCAGTATTTTAGGCAGTTTGGCATCACGGTTGCGGCGGCGGTTTTGGCTTCGCTTTTAGTCGCGCGTTTAGCCACTCCGCTACTAGCGGCCTATATCCTAAAACCAGAAGCTAAAGATGAGCAAGTAGCCGGCAAGCTAAAAGCAGCCTATCTAAATTTGCTAAATTTCACGCTAGATCACCGCAAATTTACGCTTTTTATCGGCTTTTTGCTACTGCTTGGCTCGTTTGCGCTAATACCGCTTTTGCCGACGGGATTTTTGCCTCAAAGCGACGCCGGCAGAAGTAGCGTAAATATCACGCTAGCTCCTGGCTCTACGCTAGAGCAGACCGATGTGAGGCTTTTAAATTTAACGCGCGCCATCAAAGAAAACCCTGCCGTTTGGTCGGTTTTTGCTATCGCTGGAGGAGGTGGCGAAACGCACAAGGGCGAGCTGTTAATCACGCTAAAACCGCATAAGCAGCGCGGCGTTACGCAAAAGCGGTTTGAAGACGAGCTGCGGGCGGAGCTGGCTAAATTTAGCGATATGAGATTTGCTTTTGCTAACGAGATGGCTGCGCGCGATATCTCGGTCATCCTAGCAGGCGACGACGCGGATGCACTCTCTCAAACGGCGTCGCTAATAAAATCTCAAATGAACGGAGTTGCGGGCGCGAAAAACGCTCAAGTAAACGAACCGCTGCAAAAGCCGGAAATCCGCGTAAATTTAATCAAAAAAGAGGCCGCAAGGCTGGGCGTGAGCCATCAGACAGTTGGCGAAGCTTTGCGTATCGCTACCGTAGGCGACACGGACGCGGCGTCGGCGAAATTTGACCTGCCGGATCGCCAAGTGCCTATCCGCGTGAGCCTAGAGGAGGACGCTAAAAACGATCTTGAAGTCCTGCGTAAAATTTACGTCCAAAGCGCGGCGGGAACGGCCGTGCCGCTCTCAAGCGTAGCTCAAATCTCGTATTCGCAGGGTGCGGCTAGCATAGAGAGGTTTGATAAACGTCGCAAGATCGCTGTCGAGGCCGATTTGCAACCTGGATTTACCATAGGCGAAGTTTTGGGGCAAATTCATGCCTTGCCCGCGATGCAAAATTTACCTAAAGGCATCTCCTCGCCCGAGTACGGCGATAGCGAGTATATGAGCGAGATGTTTGAGCAGTTTAGTATCGCGCTTGGCTTTGGAGTGACGATGTTTTTGCTGGTTTTGATCGTACTTTTTCGCGATTTTTTGCAGCCTGCGACGATATTTATCGCGCTTCCGCTTTCTATCGGCGGCGCGGCGGGCGGGTTGTTGCTTTACGGCGGGGCGCTTGATCTATCCGCCGTCATCGGTATCTTGATGCTCATGGCTATTGTGGGTAAAAACTCTATCTTGCTCGTTGATTTCGTCATCGAAAAGCGCCTGCGCGGAAGCGGCGTCAGGCAGGCTTTGCTAAGCTCTGGCGCTGAGCGTGCGCGACCTATCGTGATGACTACGATAGCTATGATCGCGGGCATGGCGCCCGCGGTGTTTGCTAGCGGCTCGGGAGCGGCTTTTCGCGCGACGATGTCGGTAGCCGTGATCTGTGGGCTGGCGGCCTCTACGCTACTTAGCCTCGTTTTCGTGCCGACGGTTTATTCTATCGTTGATGACGTGAAAAACTTCCTTGGCAGGCGGCTTTCTAAGCTCACGTCCGTAACTGAAGAAGATAAGCAAAACTGGGCGAGATAAATTTAGCTGATAAACGCCGGCGCTAAATTTATCGAGTTTTAGCGCGGCGTGGTAAGATTTATTAAATTTGGCTTTATTTAGCTTGGGTCAAATTTGAGCTGGATTTGGTTTAAATTTGCAGAATAAATTCGGCGTAGTATTGTGGGCGTTAAATTTGAGCGGGTTTTGCAGTCAAATTTAATAATACCCAAG
>CALIWP010000177.1 GCA_938046705.1 uncultured Campylobacter sp.
CTAAGATCGTAGTTGCTCTTGGTGCATGCGGAAGCAGTGGCGGAATTTTCCACGACGCTTATAGCGTTTGGGGCGGTATAGATAAGATTATCCCCGTAGACGTCTATATCCCGGGCTGTCCTCCGCATCCTGCTAGCGTCATATACGGCCTTGGCATGGCTCTTGGCATCATAGATCAAAAGCTACAAAAAAGAAGCTTCGAACAAGACGACTGCAAAGCCCCCGCCGTAAAAGAGTCTATTATAGGCGATATACTTTTCGAGCGCGATTTGGAAGCCGAGGCGAAAAGGCTAATGAGCTATATCTTCGGCAGGACGCTGTTTGCTAAATATATGGACGCGGCCAAAACTTCTCCTAATATCCACGACGTAGCGGCTACCAAAAAAGTAATGTTAGAGGCTATCCATAAAGAAGAAGATCCTAGATACGCCGAGTGTATGGGGCTGCTTTACAACGATGTCTATCTAAAATACGCCAAAGCAAAACGCGATACGCAAAACGCCATCGACGTCAAAAAAGAAATTTGGGATAAAAGATGATAAGAGTCTATAAACTCGCCCGCCGCCACATGGACGAAAACGAAAAGATGCCAAAAGAGCTAAAAGATATCAAGCTATTTTCCGTCTGCGTCGGACACGGCGTGGGGACGGTGGACTTTAGCGAAAAATCGCTCGAAATACCGGACGAGGAGTTTGAGCGCATCGTCGCTAGCGGCGGCGAATACGTCAAATTTAAGCTGGGAAATTTAAGCAAGTATTTTGAAGTGGAGATATTTATGGAGCATGCGGCAAGGCTCATCCCCGAGCTTTGCGAATGCGAGCTAAAGACCGAGCTTAAAAATTTACGCGAGGGATATCTGGTGCTTAGGAAGGATTTTTGATGAAAAAGGCGCTTCTTTGTATCGGCAATCCCATGCGCGGAGACGACGACGTAGGCAACGAAACCGGGCGAATCGTCGAGGCAAATTTGAAAGATTGGCGGGTATTTTACGGACAGGACGTGCCTGAAAACGAGTTTGGCGCGCTTAGAGAATTTGAGCCGGATATCATCGTCGTGGTAGATGCTATGAGCGGGTTTAAAGACGGCGCGATCGAGTTTTTCGATCTGAGCAACGAGCGCGACTATATCTACTCGACGCACAACCTGCCTACGCCCGTACTCTTAAGCTACCTGCGTAAAATTTGTCCCAAGACGCTGTTTTTAGGCATTAGCGTATTGCTCGAAAATGTCTTAAATTTTGAAGAAGGACTAAGCGAGCAGGCTAAAAAAAGTGCCAGAAAAGCTTTTTTAAGAATTGTAGAGATTGATAAAAATTTAGTTGGTTAAATTTGGAGAGAAGCTAAATTTAATCTTTTGGTTGCTAAGGACAAAATTTTGCTTTTAACCGCAAGTATTGATTTGACTTTAGTGATTTTACAAAGTGTAACACTTTGGTCGCAAAGATGAACCTGGCTCATTTGCGAGATTGAAAATAAAAAGGAGAATGTGATGTTAAATCCGGCAGAAACCGCTCAAGCGGTCTCAAGCTCTATGGAGCATAAGGCTCATATGCCGCTTACTAGTATTATTTTTCTTGCTATCATGGCTGGAGCTGCTATTGCTATGGGTGATATTTTTTGGGCTCACTCAACAGTTGGTATGGCTGAAAATCAGTCTATTGGCCTTTCAAATTTTATCGGCGGTATCACATTTAGCTGTGGTCTTATGATGGTTGTCTTTTATGGCGGACATCTTTTTACAAGCTCAGTTTTAAGTGGCGTTAGCGCATATGAAGGAAAGCTAAAACTAGGTAAGACTATCGGATACTGGGCTATCGTTTGGATATTTAACTTCGTTGGTGGCGCATTAATCGCTTATATGTACTACTACTCAGGCTTGCCACTAAAGTATGATGGCTACATCTTGCAGCACTTTATACCAGCTGGTATTGGCAAGATCACAGCACCATTTCATGAGCTATTTATCCGCGGAATTTTTTGTAATGTCTTTGTTTGTATGTCTATTTGGACTGCGACAAGCGAGAGCAATCTATCTGGTAAATTCT
>CALIWP010000178.1 GCA_938046705.1 uncultured Campylobacter sp.
CCTCATCTTCTACGCCTTTTGCCGCGGCTAAAAAATCTATCGTCTCGCCGTCCATCAGGGTCGAATCAAAATCAAATACGCAAAGTTTTATCAAATTTAGCCCTAGAAATCGCGTTTTAGTAGTGCTTCGACTTTTAAAATCGTAAGGATATTATTGTCTCTTTTGCCGATACCGTAAATCATGCCTTTGTCTTTTAAAAGCGTTTCAGGCGGCGGATCGATCCTGTTTTGCTGTATTCTGATGGCCTCCGTTAGCCTATCGATCACAAATCCCGCGACGTTATCGCCCTCTTTCATCACGATGTATCTCGTGCTTGGGCTCGGTTTTGCGGCATTTAGAGAAAATTTCTTTCTCAAATCGATTAGCGGGATGACGCTACCGCGCAGATTAAACACGCCCAAAACATACTCAGGCACGCTAGGTACGCGAGTATATTCGATCGGTTTAATTATCTCTTGGATATTTAAAATAGGTATCGCATACTCCTCGTCGCCCACGATAAAGCCGACTAGCTGGACGATCTCCTCGCGCTCTTTTTCGCTCGGGTCTATCACCTGTCTTTTTTGTCTTTTTAGAACCTGATTTAGTTTGTCGTTCATGTTCTATCCTATTAGTTTGATATTTTTTCTAACTACGTTTTCAAGGTACTCGGACGAATACGGCTTAGTTATATACTCAGTCATTCCTACCTCCACGCCTCTTAGTCTGTCGGTCTTTGACGTCCTTGAGGTTACCGCAATAAGCGGCAAATTTCTATATTTTGAGTACTTGCGAATTTCGCCCGCTAGCGTGTAGCCGTCCATTCGCGGCATTTCGATATCGATTAGCATCGCATCAAGCGCATGTTCGCCAGATTTTACGATAGTTAGAGCCTCGACTCCGTTGGTAGCCTCGATAATGGTTACGCCAAGAGGGGCTAGCGATTTTTGCATTATGGTTCTGTCCATCTTCGAGTCGTCTACGATTAGTACCTTATAATCGCTCGGTTTTTCTTTGACGCTCTTTGAGGCCTCTATACTAGCTTTTATGTCTACTTTTATGTCTTTTGCCATCTCCATCATCATGCCCACGTCGATGATTAGCGTTACGCGGCCGTCGCCTCTTATCGTAGCGCCTGCGATTCCGGGGATGTTTTGGAGATAATCGCCCATTGACTTAATTACAATCTCTTCTTGTCCTACTAGACTATCTACGATGATACCTAGCTTTGCTTCCGCTACGCCGATAACAACCACGTATGTCTGATCTCCGCCGTCAAAGACCTGCTTGACGCCAAAGATATCAGATAGCTTAACTAGCGATAGTACTTCATCGCGTAGTCTGAGCACGTTTTTGCCGTCGATCGTATAGATATCGTCGATCGGTACGCGCACGGTCTCTAAAACGCTTGCTAGAGGAATAGCGAAAAACTCCTCTTGTGCGCCTACTAAAAGTGACTGTATGATAGCTAGCGTGAGCGGAATTTTTAGCTTCATCGTCGTACCCTTGCCCACTTCGCTTTCGATGTCGATTATGCCGTTTAGCTTTTCGATATTAGTCTTTACGACGTCCATTCCCACGCCGCGGCCGCTTACGTTAGTTACCTTCGCAGCAGTCGAAAATCCAGGCTTAAATATAAGCCCAAACGCCTCTTTATCGCTCATAGTATCGGCTTCGCGCTCGGTGATGATGCCCTTTTCTATCGAGCGTGCCTTTAGCATATCAGCATCTAGCCCCTTACCGTCGTCGGTGATCTCGACTACGATATGGTTGCCTTCGTTGTAGGCTTTTAGCTGAATAGTACCTTTTTCCGGTTTGCCAGCAGCTAGCCTGGTAGCGCCGTCCTCGATGCCGTGGTCGCACGAGTTTCTTATCATATGCACGAGTGGATCGCCGATTTGCTCGACGATAGATTTATCCAGCTCCGTTTCTTCGCCCGTGATCTCAAGGTCGATTTGCTTATTTAGCTCGCGGCTTAGATCGCGGATCATGCGAGGAAATTTATTAAACACCTTCGCGATAGGCAGCATCCTCGTTTTCATAACGGCTAGCTGTATGTCGGTAGTCACTAGGCTTAGGCTGGATACTACTTGATTTAGCTCCTCGAGGAATTTCTCGCCCTCATATCTCTCCTCGACGTCGTCGTAAATTTTGAGCAATCTGTTTTTGCCAAGCACCAGCTCGCCAATCAGGTTCATCAGGTGATCTAAGCGTTTAACCTCGACACGTATGGTCTGCTCGTCGGCGCTAGCTCCGCTTGATGGAGCGGGGACTTTTTTGTCCTCTTTTTTCTCGGCAGGCTTTGCGGGAGCGGGTTTTG
>CALIWP010000179.1 GCA_938046705.1 uncultured Campylobacter sp.
GGTCCAGGCCATACAGCAGCTGCGACTTCTTGTAGATCGGCGTCTCGGGGGTGTTGAGATACTTCGGTGATTGCGGGTCCTCATTGAGGCGGCGGGCGCCAAAACCGACGGTCGCCCCTGTGATGTCTCGGATCGGCCACATGAGGCGCCCCCGGAAACGGTCGTACAGACCACGATTTCCGCGCGAGGCAAGGCCTGCGATCTCGAGTTCCTTATCCGTGAAGCCCTTCGAACGCAGGTGGCGGGTGAGAGCATCCCAGGAGTCGGGCGAATATCCGACGCCGAAGTGAGTGCACATCGCCTGGTTGAATCCGCGTTTCGCGAGGAATTGCCTGCCCGCAGCACCCTCGGCCGAGGCGAGCTGACGCTGGTAGAACTCTTCAGCGACCCGATGCGCTTCAAGGAGGCGCTGACGTTTCCCGGGTTCTTCGCTGCGAACTTGTGTGCCGCCCTCTTCGTAGTGGAGCGTGATGCCCGCACGCTGGGCGAGGAACTCCACGGCCTCTGTGAAGGACAAGTGGTTGATCTTCTGGACGAAGGAGATGACGTCCCCGCCCTCGCCGCAACCGAAGCAGTGCCACATCCCCAGGTGAGGGCGGACGTGGAAGCTGGGAGTGCGTTCATCGTGGAAGGGACATAGTCCTTTGAGGGACCCCACTCCTGCGGGGCGCAGGGCGACGTGCTCGCCGACGATCTCATCGATCCGAGCGGCTTCGCGCACGAGGGCGATGTCCTCTTTACGAATCAGACCGGCCATGCGCACAGTCTAGCGATGCCCAGCAGGAGGGGCGCCGGGTAGGCTCGCCCGCTCAACAGGCGATGAGCCTCAGCGATGCCCAGGAGGAGACGTCGGGACGGGTGATGCCCTCCGAGATCACGACGCCCAGCCAGGCCATGAACCCCCACCCAGGCCACGTGAACGCCCAGCCAGGCCCCATGAGAAAGAGGAGCGGCAGGACATGAGAAAACGGCCAGGCACGATACTGCACTCATGAATCATCGCCTCGCGTGCCGGACACGACAGCACATTCTGGCACGCTCTGTGCCCGTGAACTGTGTCGAGGCTCTTCACAGCTGGCTCGACAGCATCCCGCACAGGCGCGCATGCCACTTCGAGGCAGAAGAATCCGTCAGGGAAGCGACCTGATCAATGACCGCCCGCACACGCCCCTCCTCATTCGAGGATTGACGCCACTGAGTTGCGAACACGGGCTCAAGGGCGTTCGGCCCGGCCTCCACCAATGCGTCAACAAGATCAGCGAGGAGGGTTCGCTGCTGATAGTAAACAGGCTCAGTCTCGCGTGGACTCATCACGAAATGGACCGCCAGCCCCTTGAGGACTTGGATCTCCGCTCGAGTCGAGGGCGGAACGACAAGATCCGCACGGTAACGGCCAAGAGGGCCTGGACCGAACTCCACACGCGTCGCTGACACGGCGGCGGAGCAAAAACGTCCGATGAGTTCACTTGTGAGGTCTTTGAGACGAGCGAGATCGGCGTAGGAGCCGTCGAAAGAGCCCATCCACTCGCCCAAGTGCACGAGCCGCTCGATCGCTGATTCAAGGTCGGCGCGAGCGACGCCGGGACCGTACCAGTCGAGAGTCGAGGCGATGACCCTCTCAAGGACCTCATCATCGCGCAGGCTGTGCACATCGCATTTTCCCGTCGCCACGGCATCTTCAACATCGTGCACGCTGTAAGCGATGTCATCGGACAGATCCATGATCTGGGCCTCAAGGCAGCGCCGCCCGAAAGGAGCACCTTCACGCATCCATTCGAAAACCTCACGGTCGTCCTCGTACACCGAGTATTTGCGCAAAGACTTGTCCGGGTCGGGACCCTCCCCCCTCGCCCAGGGATACTTGCAGATCGCGTCGAGAGTGGCGCGCGTGAGGTTGAGGCCAGCGGGCTCCCCGTCCTCGTCAATGACTTTCGGTTCAAGACGCGACACGAGACGCAGGGTTTGGGCGTTGCCTTCGAATCCTCCGCAGTCGGCGGCGAGATCGTCGAGGACGCGCTCCCCGTTGTGACCGAAGGGCGGGTGGCCGAGGTCGTGGCTGAGGCAGGCCGCGTCCACGACATCCGGGTTGGCGCCGAGTTCCTTGCCGAGTTCGCGGCCCACCTGGGCGACTTCGAGAGAGTGGGTGAGGCGGGTGCGCACGAAGTCATCGCTTGCCGGGCCGAGGACCTGCGTTTTCTCCCCGAGTCTGCGCAAGCCTGAAGAGTGCAGGATGCGTGCGCGATCACGCTCGAAGGCCGTGCGCATCGCGGACTTCGCGGACTCTGCGACGCGCCTGGACTGATCGGCCTGCGAATAGACGGGGACGAGGCCTGCGTCCGAGGGATTACCTTGCAGTCGCGCGCTCACGGCCACAGTCTAGCCGCCGCTTTTTCATAGCGTTTAGCTGTGACCGAGTTTGGCTCATAAAAGCTCACCGGCTTGCCGTTGTCGCCGCCGACTCTAACGGCAGGCTCGATAGGTATCTGGGCTAACACTTCGGTACTATAGGCTTTTGCCACTTCCTCGGTCGTGCCTTTGCCAAATATATCATACTCCTTGCCGCTTTCAGGGCAGATAAATCCGCTCATGTTTTCCACGATGCCTGCGATCGGTATGTGAAGCTTCTCAAACATATCAAGCGCGCGCTTGCTGTCATCTAGGGCTACAACTTGCGGAGTCGTGACGCACACGCCCGCAGTCACCGGTACGCTTTGGGCTAGGGTTAGCTGCGCGTCGCCCGTTCCCGGAGGCATATCGAGGAACAACACGTCCAGCTCGCTCCAAAATACGTCTTTTAGCAGCTGCTCGATAGCTTTCATTATCATCGAGCCGCGCCAGATGAGACTCATGCCTTCTTCCATCAGCACGCCCATACTCATCATCTCGACGCCGTGAGTTAGGATCGGTTTTAGCTTGTTGCCGACGACTTGAGGCTGCGTGCCTACTTCGCCGAGCATTCTTGGGATGTTTGGACCGTAGATGTCGGCGTCTAGGATGCCTACTTTTTTACCTAGCTTTGCCATCGAGATAGCCAAATTTAACGTCGTAGTGCTCTTACCTACGCCGCCTTTACCCGAGCTTACCATTACGAAATTTTTGATCTGCGGAGCGATGTTTTTACCGCTTTGGCTGTTGCTTTTTTCCTCGGGGATTTTTGGTTGGATGATGTTGATGATGCACTCGTTTGAGCCCATCACGCGCTTTATATCGGTTCGCAGCTCGTTTGCTACGTCCAGATTTGAGCTTACGATCTCGACCTCGATTAAAATTTTATCGCCGATTTCGACGTTTTTTACGAATCCAAAGCTCACGATATCTTTCTCAAAGCCCGGATATATCACGCCTTTTAGTCTATTTAAGACTTCCTCTTTACTTAACATTTTTCTCCTTCATTAGATTTTTTGAAATTTTATACGCGCAAAATTTAGGCCCGCACATCGAGCAAAATTCTGCCTTTTTAAACGACTCTTGCGGCAGGCTCTCGTCATGCAGCTCGCGCGCTCTTTCGGGGTCTAGGCTTAGCTCAAACTGCCTGTTCCAGTCAAAAGCGTACCTAGCGTCGCTCATCGCGTGATCGCGTTCTATCGCGCGTGCTTTGCCTAGCGCGACGTCGGCTGCGTGAGCGGCGATTTTATGCGCTACGATGCCCTCTCTGACGTCGTTTGCGTTAGGTAGACCCAGGTGCTCTTTAGGCGTCACATAGCACAGCATCGAGGCTCCGTAAAAGGCCGCCATCGTCCCGCCGATAGCCGAAGTGATATGATCATACCCCGCGCCGATGTCCGTAGGTAGCGGCCCTAGCACGTAAAATGGCGCGCCGTGGCACAGCTCGCGTTCGATTTTCATATTATACTCTATTTGGTTTAAAGGAATATGACCCGGCCCCTCGATCATCACCTGCACGTTTTTCTCCCATGCGCGCAGCGTCAGCTCGCCTAAAACCCTCAGCTCGCTAAGCTGAGCTTCGTCAGTCGCGTCGTATAGGCAGCCCGGACGAAGCCCGTCGCCAAGAGAGAGCGCTACGTCGTGAGCGGCGCAAATTTCTAAAATATCGTCAAAGGCCTCGTAAAACGGGTTTTCTTTATGATGATACATCATCCAGCTAGCAGTTAGGCTACCGCCGCGACTAACGATACCCATCTTGCGTTTTGCGACCAGCGGCATAAATTTGAGCAAAAAGCCCGCATGTATCGTAAAGTAGCTAACGCCCTGGCGCGCCTGCTTTTCGAGCGTTTTTAGGATGTCGCTAGCGGTTAAATTTTCGACTTCTTTTATATCGTGGATGATCTGATACATCGGCACGGTGCCTATGGGGACGGTCGAGTTTGCGATTATAGCGCTTCTAATGGCATCCAGATCGCCGCCCGTGCTTAGATCCATGACCGTGTCGGCGCCGTATTTTAGGCAAATTTGCAGCTTTTCAAGCTCGGCGCAGATATCGCTGCTTAGGCTTGAGTTGCCGATATTTGCGTTGATTTTGGTTTTGGCCTCCCTGCCGATCGCCATCGGGAGCAAATTTTCGTGATGGATGTTGGCAGGGATTATCATCTTGCCCGCGGCGACCTCGCTCCTAACGAGCTGGGGATCTAGCATTTCAGCCTGCGCTACGTAGTTCATCTCGGGCGTTATGACGCCTTTTTTAGCGTAGTACATCTGCGTCGGAGTTTTGTCGGCGGAGTCAAATTTGACCCGAAATTCTTTCATGTTTCGCTCCTTAAAATTTTGGTTCTAATCTTACTCAAAAAAGATAAAAACAAGCTTTTAGGATGTATAATATCGTAACACTTCGCCAAAGGAGAAATTTTGCTAGACGTTACGCTGATAATGCTCGGAGCCGGAAGCTCCAGCCGTTTTGAAATGCCCGTTAAAAAGCAGTGGTTGCGCATCGGAAGCGATCCGCTATGGCTCTTTGCGGCTAAAAATTTAAGCTCGCACTATGCTTTTAAAGAGATAATCGTCGCCTCAAACGAGGAAAAATATATGAGCAAATTTGCCCCAACGTATCGCTTCGTAAAAGGCGGCGCGACCCGTCAAGAGAGCCTAAAAAACGCACTTAAACTCGTTCAGAGCGAATTTGTTTTAGTTAGCGACATCGCTCGTCCGATGATTAGCGCCGAGCTTTTCTCGCGCATCATAGGCGGCATCCAAAACGCCGACTGTGTCGTGCCTGCGCTAAAAGTGCCAGATACCGTTTATCTGGGATC
>CALIWP010000180.1 GCA_938046705.1 uncultured Campylobacter sp.
CGGTACAAAGGCCGAGGACGAGGGCGTTGCGCACGTCTTGAGACCCCTCGTAACCGCAACAATAAGCAATGAGTGAGCGTAAATCATCGTCGGTTTCGACATACCCAAAGCCGTCACTCTCGGGCACGGCGTAAATTTTAGAGAAATCGACATCAGCTAAAGGATTTTTGTCGATTTTTTGGCGGTTTTTCGCATAGCTAAAAACCATTTTCGCCTCGACAAGAAAGTCTTTCAAGGCGGCAAACTTCTCAGCGCGATAAAGCTCGTCTGCGATGGCGAATATTGAATCGGCTTTTATACGGCTTATGTCTTTGTCTTTTAGAGGGGCGAATTTTTTATATATTTTGAGTTTTTTGGCCATGGTTTGCGGCGCCCAGCGCTTAGAACCAAAACTAAGATATGAGTCAAAAACGGAGCCTAGGGTATTAAAGGCTTTTCCCTTTGGAGTAGCGCCTACGCTTAGCTCCTTAGCCATTTTCAACGCCGTTTTGTAGCTGATATCTTTCGCGGAGCCTAAAAACTTAATGAGCTTGCCCTGTTCGCCGTAGTAGTAGTCCTTCTTGAGCTTGACTTTTTTACTCTTGCGGGCAGTCGTTTTTAGGATTTTCACCCAAAGCCCGCATTCGTCGAGCTTTTGACGGCTTTCTTTTTTGCCAATAGGGAGAGTATAAGACGAGATAGTTTCGTCAGGGTGAGCTTTAAAGCCGACGAAGTCCGTAAGTTTATCAGGTTGAGAGGTAAATCTCATGTGCGTCCTTTTTCTCTTAATTATAAGATTTTGGACGGGTAGTGCACGTTTTCCTAAAAAATACTTCCTAATCGAGCTAGGAAGCGGTCGAGGAAGTTTAAAAAAAGTAATACGATAAATTTCGGATTACTTGACCTTGATACCTATGTTGCAAAAGCCGGATATTGGGATATTTTTGGGAGAATTTGTCTAAATGGTGCGACCTGCGAGATTTGAACTCGCACACCCTTCGGCACTACCACCTCAAAGTAGCGTGTCTACCGTTCCACCAAGGTCGCACGTAGATTAAAAAAGAAGCAAAGAGCGGGACGAACCCGCCCGAGATTATAACATTGGGTTTGCGTAAAGAACGATTAGCGCGATAACTAGTGCGTAGATAACTTGCGCTTCGATCATCGCAAGAGCAACGAACATCGTCGTAGTTAGCTTGCTGCCTACGCCTGGATTTCTAGCTGTACCTGAGATTGTCGCAGATGCGGTATTTCCCATACCGATAGCGCCGCCAAGAGCCGCTAGGCCTAGACCGACTGCTGCTGCAAGAACAGAGTAAGATTTTAGCATTTCGCCACCGTCCGCAAACGCGAAACTAGCAAAAGCCATCATTAAGAAAACAACTTTTTTCATAAAGTCTCCTTGTAAATTTAAGCCATTTCGGATCAGACCCCTACTTTGAAGCTTTGAGAGCGCATTTTATAAAAATTTAGCTTTGAGTTACTTAAAACCGAGAAAATTTTCATAAATTTTCTATTCGTCAAAATTTGTCGCCGCTAGTGCTACAAATTTACAAAAAATTTCAGCGATGTTTCGTTTTTCCACGAATTTATTTAAAAATTAGAATTTTAAAAGCTTTTTTATGCTAGCCTCGCTTCTGAAATTTCAAATACTAAGGTTAAATTTGGCGCAGGATAAATTTTCAAAAATCGGCTTTATCTTAGCCGTCGCGGGCTCTGCGGTGGGGCTTGGAAATGCGTGGAAATTCCCGTATCTAGTCGGTCAAAACGGCGGTTCGGCCTTCGTGCTTTTGTATCTTTTTATGACATTTTTTATCGGGCTTGCGATATTTTTCGGCGAGATAGCTATCGGTAAGCTTTCTGAATCAGACCCCGTAAATGCCTTTAAAAAACTTGCTCCAAAGCGTAAAGAAGCGTGGAAA
Organism: uncultured Campylobacter sp.; assembly: GCA_938046705.1. Next base: position 1,902 of record CALIWP010000180.1, read on the forward strand.
TTTGCGGGTTTTACGATGATAGGCGCGATCATCATCGCCTCTTTTTACACGGTCATCATCGGATGGATACTAAAATACGCAGTTATGGTAATAACCGAGCTGCCAAAAGACGTGGAGGCTTCGGAGAAAATTTTCGGCAGTTTTTACGCTAACGACGCCGCGTCTCAAATTTTTTACTTCACGATCGTGTTTTTTCTCTGCATTTTTATCGTATCAAAGGGCATAAAAAGCGGCATAGAGCGCGTAAACGTCTGGATGATGCCTTCGCTTCTTATTTTACTTATCATCATGCTTAGTTACTCATTTACGATGGATGGCTTCGTGCAGTCGGCTAAATTTTTGCTGGTTCCGGATTTTTCAAAACTAGGCGTGAGTAGCATTCTCACCGCTCTTGGACTTGCGTTTTTTACGCTGTCTTTGGGTGTCGGCGTTATTATCGTTTACTCTGCGTCGCTGCCTGATAATACGAATCTAGTTAGCTCCTCGATCATCATCGTCGTGATAAACGTCGTGATGGGCATTTTGATGGGACTTGTTATCTTTACCTTCGTGTTTGAGTTCGGCGCGACGCCTAGTCAGGGCGTGGGACTCGTGTTTATTTCGCTGCCGACGCTATTTGCGAAGCTCGGCACGCTCGGGCACGTACTGGCGTTTGCGTTTTTTTCTGCTCTGCTTTTTGCGGGCATTACCTCGGCCATCTCGATGCTAGAGCCCTTCACGCACTATCTCATTCGCGAATTTGGCTTTTCTCGTAAAAAAGCCCTCGCGCTAATCGGCGCTTTTATCTACTGTATGGGCATTTTGTGCATACTTTCAAGTATCGAAGGCGTTAAGGAAAATTTGACGTTTTTTGGCAAGAGCTTCTTTGACTGCCTTGATTTTCTCAGCTCAAACATCATCATGCCAATAGGCGGCATCACGGTGTCGATTTTCGTCGGCTTTGTGATCAAAAAAGACGCGCTTTACATACTTTTTGGGCCGTATATGAGCAGGGCCGTTTTTGAAATTTGGTATTTTATGATTAGATTTGTCGCTCCCATCAGCATCGTCATCATCACGATAAATGCGCTAAGGGGCTAAGCGTGTCAAACGATAAATTTTCTAAAATCGGATTTATATTATCCATCGTGGGTGCTGCTATCGGACTTGGCAATGCGTGGAAATTTCCATACATGGTCGGCGCAAACGGCGGTTCTGCGTTCGTGCTTTTGTATCTTGTTTTTGCCGTGGCGGTGGGGCTTAGTATATTTTTTGCCGAGATGGCGATGGGTAAAATTTCAAATGCCGATCCCGTTAACGCCTTTCGCTCGCTCGCTCCTAAAAACGGCAAATTTTGGGGGTATGCCGGCGTTATAATGATAACTGGCGTTTTAGTCGCGTCGTTTTATACGGTTATCATCGGCTGGGTTATTAGGTATTCGGTCCTGTCGCTTGGCGAGCTTCCGCAAAGTATCGCGGTTTCCGGCGAAAATTTCGGCAAATTTATAAGCTCTGATATCTCGGGTCAAATTTTATACTTTAGCATCGCGTTTGCAGCCTATTTTTTCATCCTTTCAAAGGGCATAAAAGGAGGCATCGAACGCATAAATTTATGGCTTTTGCCGACGCTTTTCTTGCTACTTATTTTTATGCTGATTTACTCGATGCAGATGGGCGGATTTTCGCAGGCGGCGGAGTTTTTGCTAGTGCCTGATTTTTCTAAGATCACGAGCGAGGCGGTGTTTGTCGCTCTGGGGCTTGCGTTTTTTACGATGTGCGTCGGTATCGGAGCGATCGCGACGTATTCGGTAAGTCTAGACGATAAGACCAATCTTTTCACCTCTTCGCTCTACGTCGTGGCGCTAAACATCATCGTTAGCGTCGTCATCGGACTTATTGTTTTTACCTTTGTTTTCGAGTACGGCGAGCAGCCTAGCCAGGGCGTAGGGCTTGCGTTTATATCGCTACCGACGCTGTTTGCTAAGCTAGGAGCGATGGGAAACGTCTTAAGTTTTACATTTTTTACCGCGCTTATTTTTGCGGGGCTTACGTCGGCTATCTCGATGGTCGAGCCGCTCGTTTTTTATCTCATCAACGAGTTTAAGATCCCTCGCCTGGGCGCTATCGCGATCGTGGGCGTTTTCGTTTACTGCCTGGGCACGCTTTGCGCGCTTTCAAACATCGCCAAATTTAAAGACGCGCTCACCTTTTTCGGCAAGGAATTTTTCGACGTTTTAGACTATCTTAGCTCAAATATCATGCTGCCGCTGGGCGGTATCGTGATTGCGGTATTTGTCGGCTACGCGATGAAAAGAGGCAGCCTAGAGGAGCTATTTTTACCGTATATGGGTAGGGCGGTTTTTGAAATTTGGTATTTTTTACTGCGATTCGTCGCGCCGATTTGCATTTTGGCGATAATGATTAGACAAATTTTGGGGAGTTAAATGGAACGAAATTTAAAAAAAGTAGAGAGGTTTTTCGATAAAGTCGGCAACATCGTGGGCTACGTCTGTATCTTTGTGATGTTTTTGATGATCGCGGACGTTTTTTTTAACGTCACGGCGAGATATTTTTTCAAATACGGCAACGTCGGCCTCCAAGAGCTTGAGTGGCACTTTTTTAGCATCATTATCCTGCTTGGCATGAGCTACGCGCTAAAAGACGACGCACACGTGCGAGTGGATATATTTTACGAAAAGATGAGCGTAAAGAAAAGGGCGCTCATAAATATGGCTGGCGTTATCCTTTTCATCCTGCCGCTTGCGCTTTTGGTCGCGTGGCTGAGCTGGGACTACGTCGTAGAGGCGTATGAGAGCGGCGAGGGTAGCGCAGATCCTGGCGGTTTGCCGTACCGCTGGGTTATCAAGGCCTTTATCCCGTTTAGCTTCTGGCTACTTATATTTTTTAGCGTCGGCTACTTTATAAAGTGGCTAAACGTTTATCTGGATGCTCGTTCAAATTTAAGCAAAACCGCGCAACAAGGAGAGGGAAAATGACCGGCATAGTAATGTTTTTAGCCGCGCTTTTTATGCTTGCTATCGGCTTTAGCGTCGCATTTACCTTTGGCGCGATAGCCGTTATTTTCGGACTCATCGGCGGTATGGTCGAGAGCTTTGGCGACGGCAACGGCTTTATCGGCGGGCTTGAGATATTTAAAGAGACCTTTAACTTCATGCCTTACCGCATTTACTCGATAATGGAAAATAAAATCCTCATCGCCGTGCCGCTTTTCGTTTTTATGGGCATTATTTTACAAAAGACCAAGCTAGCCGAGAGATTGCTTGAGAGTATGGCGTTTTTATTCGGCGAAATTCGCGGCGGCGTGGCGATTAGCACAGTTTTGGTGGGCGCGCTACTGGCCGCATCTACGGGCGTTGTGGGCGCTAGCGTCGTAGCTATGGGCGTCATGAGCCTGCCCGTTATGCTAAAGTACAACTACAACAAGGCTTTAGGCTGCGGCACCATCTGTGCTTCGGGTACGCTTGGACAGATTATCCCGCCTTCGATCGTACTTATAATTCTCGGCGACGTCTTTACGGTACCGGTCGGCGATCTTTTCCGCGAGGCGATATATCCCGGTCTTGCGCTCGTTGGCGCATATATAGCCTATATCCTCATCGTCTCTTACGTCAAAAAAGACTACGCGCCGCCCGTCGTAGTAGAGAGCGATATGCCTAAATCAAAGCAAATTTTAAACGCTATCCTTGCGATTTTGCCGCCTTTGGTGCTCGTCGTACTGGTGCTCGGTTCGATATTTGAAGGCATCGCTACGCCGACGGAGAGCTCGGCGTTTGGTTGCGTGGGTGCGATCTTGCTTTCGGTTTTTTATAAAACTTTTTCGTTTAAGATGCTAAAAGAAGCGCTTGAAGAGAGCGTAAAAACCACGGCCGTCGTCTTTACTATCCTTATCGGCGCGACGGCGTTTTCGATGGTGTTTAGCTACACCGGCGGCGACGAGATCGTTGAGGAAGTGATGTCTAGTTTGCCGGGCGAAAAATGGGGCTTTATCGTCTTATCTATGATTACGATTTTTGCGCTGGGATTTTTTATAGACTTTGTTGAGATCTCGTATATCGTGCTGCCGATTTTAGCGCCGATTGCAGTAAATTTAGGCATAAATCCGCTATATTTCGCTATTGTTATCGCGATGAACTTACAGACTTCGTTCCTCACGCCGCCGTTTGGCTTTAGCCTCTTTTATCTAAAAGGCGTGGCGCCGGCAGAGGTCAAGACCTCCGACATCTACCGCGGCGTGGTGCCCTTTATCGCGATACAAATTTTAGTTTTGATTATTTTCACGATTATCTTGCTAGGCTAAAATTTATCTTTGTAAGGCTATAATCTCTTGAATTCACTCAAAGGAGAAAGAATGAGAGAGATAGCCTTAGTTTCGGCGTTTGCGCTGATGGCGAGCGCCGAAAGCAACCTGATAGAAATTTACAAAAACGCCTCATTTATCCATCAAAATTTCACCAACCAAAAAAGCGAATTTAGCTTAAATTTGCCCGATTTCGTCGAGCTTGAGGATATCGACGTGGCTGCGTCGTGCGAGCTAGTGAGCCTAAATTTAAACGAAGCAAAGCCCGCAGAAAACGAGGCCTACGCTAAATTTAAGCAAAACGAAAAAGAGCTTGGGGAGCTAAACGACAAGCTAAACGCGCTAAACTCCAAAAACGCTTTTTTAAATAATTTTCCCGCCTTTAAAGAATAAAGCGTCGCAAATTTGGACGCCGACGGCGATAAATTTTACGAAGCGGTGCTAAAAAATCTAGCTCAAATTTCGCAAACCAAAAAGCAAATCGACGAGCTGAAAAAGAAAATGAACGCGGCCGAGGTTAAAAATTTTCAAAAGCTTGATTTGAAATTCGAATGCGACCCAAAACAGGTCAAGATCTCCTATCCTGTGAGCGTTAGCGTAAATTTGAAAAATAAAATCCATGCCGACGTCGCAAAAGGCAAGGTCGAAATCTCGCAAAATTTAACCGTGACAAATCCTCTGGGCATCGATCTAAACTCCCTAACCATCGCGCTTTATCCGTTTTACTACTCGTCAAATTTGACCCCCGCGCCGTTTTATCCGCGCTACGAAGGAAAGCCGGCGCCGCGAAATATGATGCCGCTAGCAGCTGCGCCGATGATGGAGGCGAGCGCCGATATGGCCGTGGCTAGGGCGCCCGCAAAGAAAAGTAGCGTCAAAGATGTGCAAGCCAGCAACGATCAAAACGCGCTCGCAAACGCGTGGCGAATCGAGGGCGTGAGTCTAAAAGCGGACGAAACGGCGGACTTTGCCTACGACAAGCAGAGTCTGGATGCTAAATTTGACCTCGTGATCGACGGCTACGGCAGCGCGGGCGCGTTCGTTAGGGCCGCGTTTAAGCCCGAGAGAAGCATAGAGGGCGCGCAAAGCGAGTTTAAGATTGACGGTATAAATATCGGCAAAAGATACGTAGGCTACGCCGCCGGCGAGGAGGCGAAGGAGTTTTTCGGCAAAAACGAGCTTGTTAGCGTGAAAAAAGAAGCTAACGGCGAATATACGAAGGAGTCGTTTTTCGGCTCGAAAAACAAGATCTCGCGCGGGTATAAATACAGCATCAAAAACGGCTCGAAGCTCGCTTGGGACGTGGTTTTAGAGGAGCAAGCGCCAGTTAGCACGCATGAGAGCGTAAGCGTGAGCGTGAAAAACGACCCGAAAGAAAACGAGATAGGCAAAGACGGCAAAGTAACATGGAAATTTGCGCTTAAGCCAAATGAGAGTAAGGAAGTAAATTTCTCATATGAGTTAACCAAGCCGAGCGAATAAGATTGTAAATTTCTTGTTGCGGCTTGTCTTTTGAGTGTCTTTGAATGAGCTAGAAATTTTCTCCCTCGATGAACTACATGTTCTATCTTCGGCCGAAAATTTCGTCGCAACATTCAAATCCATCTCAAAATAAGCGTAGCGTTTTTGCGAAGCAAAATGTTTCTACAAAATACTTCGCCTTATCGTTTTACGTTCAAATTTGCGAATTTCGGCTTCAAATTTTATCCACCGAGACCCGCATCTTGAAAATGTAAATTTAAAATACGCGGCACGTCAGCGCCAAATTTAACCTGCACGCAGTGCAGCAACTTCTAACGTGCAGTGGGGTTAGAGAGGGCATGGGAGAGAGTCTGCTTTGCAGTTGCGAGGCAAAGCCGAAGCAAAGGAAGGCGAC